>CAZCDQ010000015.1:0-33849 GCA_964497605.1 uncultured bacterium | reverse complement strand
ATGATTTATCCACCGTGTTTGCGTCTTCGGCATTCTTTACTATATCGCTCGATTCAACCGTCTGAGATTCCTTCGTGACCGGTTTCAGGCCGGTATTGTCATTCGCCACGAAATTCGTATTATTCGGCTGTTCTTTTGATGCGACTAACGTACCCGTGTTTTCTGCCTGAGGCCCTCTATCTGCGTGAACAGTCCTGTCCAGCCGCTGTACCGTTGCGGAGGCTTTCTGGGGTGTGTAATCGAGAGGCTGTTCCAGTCCGGGTCGGGAATCTGCCGTAACGGCCGATTCAGTATTTAACATATTCGCCTGCTGAATGTCCGGCCGGCTCGACTGTGCCATATCAGTACGACTGGAATCTGGCTGCACCGATTGTTTTTCAGCTATCACCCCAGGAGAATCCGTAACCGGCTTGATATTCTCAGCGTTCATTACCGGCCGGCTCGACTGTGCCATATCAGTACGACCGGAATCTGGCTGCACCGATTGTTTTTCAGCTATCACCCCAGGAGAATCCGTAACCGGCTTGATATTCTCAGCGTTCATTACCGACCGGCTCGTCTGCGCCGTATCAGTACGACTGGAATCTGGCTGCACCGATCGTTTTTCGGCCGTCATCTCAGGGGTGTCCGTAACCGGCTTGATATTTTTCACCTGTATTTCGTGATTGTTATCGGTTTTGCCGGAGTCCCGGATTACGGAATCGGTTATGGTAATTGTCTTCTGGGCTAGAATCAGATCATCATTTGACGGGACAGGCGGCAATTCGATCATTTTTGCCTCGGGAGACAGAAGATCGGTTTTTATATCCGCACCGAACGCAGCCGGTTCACGGTGAATCTTCATTGAATTTTCCGATTTCGACAATTCGCCTGTATGAACAGCGTTGTGATTGTCGATATTGGCCGGTATTATAATGTCAGGCTTGCGTTCTACCATTATGGCAATTTTGACCGTCTCACCCTCCGGCACGAACCGTGCCAGACGTTCTGCTTGTATAGAATCCGTGTTCTGGATATTTACTGTCACCGACGACCTGTCATTGGGCGACGATGTAATTGTGAAACGCGGCGTATCGGTTTCTGTTGAACCGCGCTCTATTGCGGCATCCAGCACGATTATGTCCGCCTTAACAGCAGGTGTTTCACTCGAGCCTGCTATCGGAACGCTACCCACTGTTTGGGATGGTTGTTCTGCCGCAGCACCGGCTACATTCGCCGTATTTGTCAGCAGGGAAATGGATCTGCCTGTATTTTCGGTTTGGGATAGTTCGATACCAGTATCTGTAATCTTTGACTTTTCAGGTTGGATATGTGCGTTCACAAAAGATATATCTTTCGGAACTTTGGAAAGACCGGCTGATAGCGGTTGCTCTGTCGTATTCGTGTCTGCGGTTATACTCGCTGGCGGAATATGATCAGTTGTGAGGGTTTCGTTTTTTACAGCGTTGTCCTCGGTTGAATTCTCCGGCACAGTTTTGCCGTTTACTGATTCCGTAACAAGCGATTTGGGATTCGCCGCATCTTGCGGGATATTCGGTTGAAGAGTTTCGACAATTATTTCAATAACGGGTTTGGACGATTCGTTTGCGGCATGGCTGCCGTTTAACTTATATTCGTCCCGCAGTGCTGCCAACGCGGCCTTTTGTTCTACGGTCATTTCGGCTATTTCGAATAAAAGAAACAGCGGAACATCACCGGACTCTTGTTTGCCGACATTTTCCATCAAAATGAGCGTAGCGGGGATTGTGGTGACTAAACCGTCAGACTCAATCACCAGATTGGTATCGATTTTTATCATACCCTCGGCCAAACTGTTATCTTCAAACATAACGTCGGATAATGCGGCAATCTCTTCCGGCTCAACCATCAGATGAACGGCGTTCGGCGCGTCTGCCGCTGCGACGTCATCGAATGCAACAGTTTTGGACGATTCTATCCGTATATCCGCTACCGTTTTATCATTTCCGGCGGCAGTCATCAGTCTCGCAAGGAGTGTCCTGAAATCGACTTTATCGCTGCCGGTGGTTGTACCGTTCGACACCGTACTCGTTGACAGCAGACTCGCCAGAAATTCAGCGCTGTTATGTTGAAAATCGATAAACATACGTTATTGTCCGGCCTCTTCCATTGAGAGAAGGTTGTTGATCCGCGCGGCCTTGTTCACGTCTTTCTCGGCAATCGCACCCAGTAACCGTGCCGAATTACGGTCCTGCATATTGACAATTATTTTAACCGCAAGCGTATCGCTCATTTCAAGAAATAACGGTACTGCCTGCGAAACTTTCATTTCGTCATACATAAGTGCAAGCTTTGCCGCATTTTCGTCCTGCATCATTAACCGCCGTTCCTCAAGCTCGATTTGCTTTTCCTCGATTGTCTTTTCACGCCGTTCAATTTGATTTAATATATTCTGTAGTGAATCGATGGTAGTCTGAAGCGTTCGAAGTCGGCCTTCCTGTGACCGTGCATCCTCGATGATTTTCTGATAGACGCTCATCCCGAACAGTGTCGAATCCGCAACGTTCTGAGAGGGCTCGAATGTTTCGAGCGCTGCAAGAGAATCCGAAATCGCTTGTAACCTTGTTTCCTGTTCCTCACGGAATTCGGCGGGTGTTCCATGCTCTTTGATGCCGTATATATATATCGTAGCCAGGAGTACGATGACAAACGGCAAAATGTACAGCATATACTTCAGTTTCTTCAACATGGCGTCATTCATCTCCATTGTTTTGGGCGCTATTACTCGCTTAGAATAGAAAGCAAGGAATATGCCAAAAGGTTATTATGACAGTTAATGCTTCCGCTACATATTGCACGGCAACATGTTACGGATAATTACTATTATGCGATATTTTGAGTAAACGGCAAGAATTTTCTTCCGCAAAACGGCATTTTTTTCCGTGCTGCCGGGAAATATCCGGCGATTCAGATATCAGTATACTGCCGCCTGACTACTAATATTCCGTTCGGTCATTTCAGTTGAACATGCTCATTGGTAAAAATGCTGTGTACGGTTATTATACGATAGAAACAATTCGGAGGATTCGGGGGATAACCTGAAAGGTGTGGATGTCAGGTATGGTTTTCATGGTTGAACCGCTGACCGGAGATATCGTCGATAATGCCTTGTTCTTCTCTCAATTCGGCTTTGGTATGTTCTTCAAGACGACGTTCTTTGAGACGGTCGAGGACTTCTCGTTTTTGGGTGGCCTCAACCAATTCTCCGCGTTTTTCGTCGGTCACTGTCTGTGCAGCTTTGATGACTTCTTCCTGCGTTTCTTTCGAGGACTCGATGTGTCGGGCATAGTAGAAATTATGAATGAGGTTTCCTATGGTCAGTTTTCCTCTGGCGGTGTTTTCGACATGTTTGTCATGACGTTTACCGGTTTTTACAAGGTTGTCGAGTTTCCGTTCCTCTTGTTTCAACTTTCCGAGCGTATGGCCGAATTCACGTTTTTTCTCGTCTTCCTTAACCTTGCGGAATTTTAGGACGCTTTCGAGGTTGAACCTGAATCTGTTCATTCGAGACCTCCGATTGCCCGCTCGAGCATATCGAGCGCATCCGCGGGTGAGGTGCTTTCCTCGATGCCCTGACGTAGAAAGGCATTGATGTTTTCAATGTTTTCGATGGCTGTGTCGATAGTCGGGTTCGAACCGGCGACATACGCACCGATATTGATCATATCCTCCGCCTCGGAATAGACTGCATACATCTCAGTCAGTTTCCGAACCAGTTTTTTGTGACGTTCGTCGATGACATCTTTCTGCACACGTGAAATGCTCCCGAGGATATCGATAGCGGGATAATGGGACCGATTCGCCAGCCGCCGCGAAAGAATGATGTGGCCGTCGATGATTGACCGCACGACATCGCTGACCGGTTCGTTCGGATCGTCTCCCTCGACAAGCACAGTATAAATTCCGGTGACCGTTCCCCGGTCGGATGTTCCGGCGCGCTCGAGAATTTTCGGCATAAGCGCAAATACGGAGGGAGTATAACCTTTCGTTGTCGGGGGTTCGCCGGCTGAAAGCCCAATCTCGCGCTGCGCAATGGCGACACGGGTAATTGAATCCATTAAATACACAACATGGCGCCCAAGATTTCTAAAATATTCGGCAATGGTGATTGCCAGTTTCGCACCCTGAATTCTCAGGATCGGGGGCAAATCGGAGGTTACCACCACCACAACCGACCGTTTAAGTCCCTCTTCTCCAAGGTCTTTCTCGAGGAACTCGCGAACTTCACGGCCGCGCTCTCCAATGAGAGCTATGACATTCACATCGGCAATAACATTTCGTGCAATCATACCAAGCGTCACACTTTTTCCTACACCGCTTCCCGCAAAAATGCCGATTCGCTGCCCCTTCCCAACGGTAACGACAGCGTCAATGGCACGAATCTGTGTCCAAAGAGGCTCGATTATCCGATCGCGTTTCATGGGATTAATATTCTCGCCGGAAATCGGCATTTTCTCATACAGATCGATATGCCCTTTACCGTCGATAGGATTTCCGAAACCGTCAATGACCCTACCGATGAGATTCGGCCCCACATCCACAACGAACGGCCCCCCGGTGGAGGATACCCGAACACCCGGTGATATACCGCTCAGATCCCCCAGCGGCATGAGCAGAATTCTGTTTTCCCGAAAACCAACAACCTCCGCCAGAACCGCATGTTCGGAATTTGTGTGGATTTTGCAAATCTCGCCGATCGACGCCTGAGGGCCTTTCGACTCGATAAGCATGCCGCGGGATTCCATGACAATACCGCCGCGGGTAACGGTCGGTAGATTTTTTATCGTTTCATGATATTTATCAAACGAAAATGATTCCATATGAAATCGGTCTTTCATGTCGGCAATATTGAATTAATTTAACAATTCGCGCATACAGCTAAGCCTTGTGAACTGGCTTTTCTCACAAGGCTTTATTAAGTTCCGATCGATTAGAACAAGGCTATTTGTTAATTTTCAACAGTTCGTCCGATATTACGCTGAGACGGCTCGAGATGAAACCGTCGATAATACCGCCCTCGGTTTCGATAAGGCAGTCTCCCGCGCTTAAGCGTTTATCGATCTCTATCTTGAATTCTTCGACATTTCCGGCCATTGCATACCATGTATCGTATTTCGAATTGATGAGCTGATAATCCTGCGCAGACACTTTCAATATCACTTTCTCGCTGCTCAGCATGTGCTCCATAACTTCTGAGACAATGGTTTCGACAATCGACGGATCGGTTCCAATACTTTTACGTATGATCTGATCGGCAATGTTCACGGCAAGCTTGATAAGCTTTTCCTCGCTATCACGAAACGCATTACGTTTCCGTTCTTTCGCATCGGTAAGCAGCGTTTCTATCACCCTTATTGTATCGGAAAAGTGTTTATCTATATATTCCTCGCGTTTTGCGTGCTCGGATTCAAGCCCGTCACGGAATCCCCGGTCGTACGTGTCTTTCATGACCTTATCGATTTTCGATTTTTCGATCATCGATATATATTTTTCGATTGCGGAATCTATCTTGCCTTTGATATTAAGCGTTTCTTCGGTGCTGAGACGTGGAGAAGCTTTCTGGGGTGTTTTAGATTTTTCTACTGATAGGCTGCCGATTGTGACCGTTTCGTCCTTGTGTGCCGGATTCTTAATAACCTTAGACAAATACTTCGCCTCCTTCGCCGCCTCTCACAATTACAATCTGCTGCTCTTCCTCAAGCCGCCGGACAATCTCAACAATCCGCTGCTGAGTTTCCTCGACCAGGCTTAACCGGATCGGACCGGCATATTCCATCTCCTCTTTAATCATATCGACCACACGCTCGGAGACATTCTTGAACACTTTTTCCTTGAGTTCATCGGATGCCGCTTTGAGGGAAATCGCGAGATCTTTCGTGTCGACTTCCTTGAGAATGAGCTGTATCGATTTATCGTCGAGGATAAGAAGATCCTCAAAAACAAACATCAGATTCTTGATGTTCGAGGTTAGTTCGGGATTCTCCATTTCCATATTACCGAGGATGGATTTTTCTGTACTGCGGTCGACAAGGTTGAGAATAGAGGCGACAGATTTGATACCGCCGGTCGCGGATAGGTTGCCGGAAATAACTTCCTTGAGATGCACATCGAGAACGCTTTCGACCTCATGAATAACCTCGGGAGTAATCTTCTCCATCGTGGCGATACGCATCGCTACATCTGTCTGGACATCCTCCGGGAGCTGGCTGAGCACACCCGCCGCCTGAGCGAAATTAAGCTGCGACAGCACCAGCGCAATCGTCTGCGGATGCTCGTTTCGTATGAATTCAAGAAGATGAATGGGGTCAACATCTTTAAGAAGGCTGAATCCGCTCGGGTGAAGCGTTTCCTGAATTTTTTTTACGATTCCGGTTGCGCGGTTTTTCCCGAGCGAGGCCTCGAGCACTTCTTTCGCATATTCCAAACCGCCTTCGCTTATGTATTCAGATGCCTGAATCATGGAATAAAATTCTTTAAGCACCTCAATTTCGGTCTTGGAATCGATATTTTCAACAAGCGCGATCTGGGTGGTCAGCTTTTCGATCTCGGCATCCGAAAGATGGCGCATAATCGCCGCGGATATCTCGGTACCCATCGCAATGAGGATGATGGCGGCCTTCTCTCTGTTGGAAATTTCACTGATTGCTTTTTTGGACGCCCTGGTCGGCTCAAGCATAACTAAATATATCCTTTATTCTTCTTTGAAAAAAGTCTTCAGTGTCTTTGCTGCAATTTCGGGATTAACAGAGGAAGTCTTGACAATTTTTTTCACCAAAACATCCCGCTCGGATTCTTCCGGTTTCTCCTCTTCCTCAAGTTGATGCCGTTCGAATTCCTGCTCGGCTTTAATCGAAATTTTCGAGGGATCAAGGGTTGTTGCCATCGAGCGCATGATAAAGAAGAATACGGCAATCGAGCCGAGCAGAGCAAGCCCCATAAAGAGCGCGCGTATTCCCTCGACAATCGTAGCCCTGACAGTCATACCGCCCGCTGCAGCCGCAAGGTCGGTCTCTTCGAATTCTATCTGCTCGACCTGAATCTGGTCCCCGCGCGCCGCATCGTAGCCGACATACCCCGAGACGGTCGAAAACATAGAGGCAAGCTGGTTCTGGCTCCACGGCACTTTTACCGTATGCTCGACCTCGTCGGCGTCAACATACGTTGAATCGCGATAATCGATATATACACTGACAGAAATCTGAGAAATATCGCCGGGATTATTCTCAAAATGCTCGACAATTTGACCGGTCTCGTAATTGGAGACACTTTCCTCGAATTCACCCACTCCGTCCGGGGAGGGCGTCGTATCGGTCGTTCGCTCCTCGCTGACCAGTGCGCTCGATTCGTCGTCGTATGCGGTCGTCGTTCTCTGTATCTTCTCCCAATTCAGGCTCGTATTGACCGTAACGACAGAATTCCCGAATGCATTAAGGAGTTTCGAGATATTACCCGCAAGATAATTGTCGTACTGCATCTTGTAATCGAGCTGTGTACTCGATATCATCGCGCTTTCGTCCATGTACGTTTGTGTGAGTGCAATGCCGTCCGTATCGAGAATTACAACATTCCGCGGTTCAAGTCCCGGCACTGCGGCAGCAATGAGAAATGTCAATCCCTCAACCTTTTTCTGGGAAAGTCCTGCGGTACGGCTGAGCTGCAAAATGACCGCGGCAGTCGTGGGTTTTTCGTCATCGACAAACAGCGAGGGTTTCGGTATGGAAAGACGGACATTGGCACCCTGCACTGCGTCAAGCGACATAAGCGTTTTGCTGAGTTCGCCTTCAAGCGCCCTCTGAATATTCACATCCTGAATCCGTTCCGATATCCCAAACGATGAAGAATCCAAAATTTCATATCCCACAACGCCGCTTTCGGGCAGTCCCTCGGCGGTCAGATCGATCTTGAGCTGGGTCGCCTGATTTCGCGGTACCCGTATTGTGTTTCCGTCCGGCGACAATCTGTAAGGAATATTCTGCTGTTCGAGGTGTGTGGTGATCTGTGAGGCACTGGATGCGTCAAGCTCTGTAAAAAGGATGGAATATTGGGTAAACGAATCCCGTAATGTTGATAAATATGCGACGGCGATGATAAGCGCAATTAAAACACCGCTGCTGATAACCCGCTGATTCAAGGTCATAGAGTCCCAGACTGCTCTGAGTCTCTCTATTAATCGTTCGAACGTTTCAAACATATAGTTGTCTCCGACGATTGATTATTCGCTAAGAGGCATTCATAACATACTGCCGGAATCCTGTGCGAAAAAGAAAACGGCCGGCATATCACACAGGCATACGCATAATTTCCTGATACGCTTCGACTATCTTGTTACGAATCTCCAGCATCAATTCCATAGAGATGTTTGCCTTTTCAACCGCAATCATAACATCATGAACGTCGGTAACCTCGTCAGTCGCAAGTTTGGTCTGCAATTCATCGGCCTGAACCTGCAGACTGTTCACATCGGCGACAAACTGTTTCAGCACGTTATCGAATGATGCGTCTTTTTCACCGGGAAGCGGAACGCTTTTTTTTAGATCCTGGGGTATCCCCTGATTTCCGACCCGGCTGATCGGTTTATTCAAGTGCATTCCTCCTAAACGTATATTTTAGTGTAAATCCCCTTAAATGTCAACTAATTCTTTTATATATAGCCGATAATTATGGCTCGCATTCACACGCAGTCATACGATAAACGTTCGATTTGCCGGCCGTATCAAATGGTGCTGCTGCTGCCATCCTTTAAAAGCGTTTTAACAGAAAGTACCTCAATGATGAACTTTCTGGTCTCGCCGGGAATGATGTTTCTGTTCAGTTTTCCCGGACCGGCATTCCATGCCCACAGAATCTCTGTATCGTTGTAATCCCCGCTATTTTTCAACAGCCAGGCAATGTACTTCACTCCCGCCTTGATATTCTCCTCAGGATCAAACGGATTGCTGATGCCCATGAAATCCGAGGTAACCGGCATGAGCTGCATAAGGCCCTCGGCTCCGGTTTTCGAAACCACATACGGATCGCCTTTGCTTTCAGCGTATATGATCGCCCGTACCAAATCAGGGTCGACATTATACAGGGACGAATAACGCTCGATATAATGCTCCCACGGACTGAGACTTTCGATTACATGGCTGTGTTCAAAATCCGACACATCGATTCGCATCCGTTCCAGAAACAGACCGGTCTTTATTTCGTCTGTCAAGGTGATATTGGGGATTACAATATCTTTATGTATAACCTGCAACTCATCAAACTCCATGGAGTCCAAAGAGTCAAGCTCCACAAAATTAAGAACAACAATTGCAGAGAAAAAGATTACCAAATGAATCCCCTTCAACAACCATGTTCTTAATATTATATTCATTTTATGAACCTCCGGAATAGCTTTCCGAATTAACCTAAACCACAACATATACTATTATTCCCCATATAATATACTATAAATTGTATGCAATGCAAGCTATTTTTTTATATTACTATATCTATATTAACGCCTGACAACAGGTTTGAGTTCATTGTTTTTCCCCAAAAATCATAAGTTTCGACTTCTGTTTCAGGCTCGATTGTTTGTACCAATCTTCTGTTTAGCTCGTCATCGCCGGTTTCATCTGCTGCCGATGAAGATCCGAATTCTCCTCCATCAAGACTAAAAGCGGGACCGGTATTTTCGTTTTTCCGGTTTGCCCCGCTATGGCGCGAAAGGCCTGTATCGTATGCAGCTATTCCTTTTAAGTCTAACATTAAATCCCTTTACCGCCGTTTGGTTCCATTTATCGGCCGTTTTCCCGAGCCGCTTAAATCTCGAGCGATTTTGTAATCATGCTCTTCGCCGCGTTAATCACTGTCACATTCGCCTCGAACGACCTCTGTGCGATCATGAGATCGGCCATTTCATCGAGCACATTGATATCAGGCATGGTCACATAGCCGTTTGCGTCTGCATCGGGATGATCCGGGTCGAAGATGACATTCTTTCTCATGTTCGGAATCTCGGTCGCCGTACCCAAGACAAGCGGCGCCATTTCTTCCCGTTTCGGCGATCCAGATGGTGAAATATGCGCCGGGCGTGTCCGCCGCAGTTTCATCGTTTCATTGCCGAGAATCTCCGCAAACCGTTTTTCTGGATTAGTCGACATAACCACATGACGTCTCAAATATGGATTCCCTGCACCGTCCGCATTCGTCGTGGACGCATTGGCAATGTTCGAGGAAATGGCATCCATCCTCTTGCGCTGTGCGGTCAGACCGGAAGCAGCAATATCGAGCGAGCGGTATACATTCCCACCTATCATGCTGTCAATATTTCGTACCGTTCTCATTTCTTATCGCCTTCCTCTAATCGCAGTTCTGAGCTGCGTAAATTTCAGGTTCATAAGTTTGGCCGCAGTATTGAAATCAAGCTGATTTTTTGCCAGATCGACCATTTCATTTTCGATATTCACATTATTGATACCGTTGGAGTATCCATCATCGATCATCACAACCTCGGGCGTCACATTTTTCAACCGCCCTGACGGAAGATGTTTCGGATTCGTTCTTTTCAATTTCACCACTTCCGAATTCACCGCATTTTTCAATTCGTCTTCGAAAGTCACACCGAGACGGCGGTATCCGGGAGTTCCTGCATTCGCTACATTTGCAGAAATCACTTTCTGATTCATCGCCGCCCGGTCGAGCATTTTCTCGAGCACAATATTTGTCTTGTTATTAAAAAGAATTTCTTCCAGCATACCATGATCTTTCAGTGAAATAACCGTTTATTTGTTCGTTCGCCGTTTATAAGTTGCAAACTCTGTGCCAAAACAGTGAAAAAAACAAATCGAAAAACTGGTTATATATTTCATTAACAAGAGCTTATATACAATACTATCCTGGCAATTATTCCGATATATTTATATTTTTTCGGCAATATGAGATACTGAGAGGAAATATTTACCGCATATGGTGAAAAATTTGTCAATATACGCCATATCCGTTAAATCTCTGCCATTACGGCAGTCATTGCCCGTACAGATGATAATAAAAATAAATCTTTGGAAATATCAATGGGAAAAATACAGGGGATACAAGTGGTGATTATCGGTATGACAATTATTTGAACGCGTCCATTTCGCCGTACTGGGCAAGTTTGTTCCGAAGGGTTCTGACACTGATATCGAGGATTTCAGCCGCAGTGGTACGGTTGCCGCCCTGGGCCTCGAGTGTTTGCAGGATAAGATCACGCTCCATTTCGGCGATTGTCATCCCGGCGGCTTGTTCGGGCAATCCGAATGGGGCCGGATTGGCTTTGACTGTTCCGGTTCTGTGCGAGGCGACATCCGCAAGTTCAAGGTATTTGCCTTTGCACATCACCACGGCGCGTTCAACCGTATTTTCAAGCTCCCTGACATTGCCCGGCCAATCGTACTCTTGCCACGATTCCAATACCTCATCGGAAATTCCCTCGATGGCTTTGCCGTTCTCACGGTTATATTTATCGAGAAAATGAGTGGCGAGCAGAGAAATATCGCTTTTACGCTCCCTGAGCTGCGGCATGTTAATGGAGATGACATTCAGCCGGTAATACAAGTCCTCGCGGAAATTACCGTCACGGACCTCCGACTCAATATCGCGGTTTGTGGTAGTAATGATTCTGACATCGACATTGATGGTATCGGAGGAACCGACCGGCTCGAATTCCTTTTCCTGCAGTACACGAAGCAGTTTTGCCTGCAGAACCTGACTCATTTCGCTGATCTCGTCAAGGAAAAGCGTACCGCCGTTCGCACGCTCGAATCTCCCGTGATAGCGTTTGTTGGCGCCGGTGAACGAACCCTTTTCATGCCCGAACAGTTCGCTTTCCATGAGTTCGGACGGCAACGCAGCGCAGTTTATCTTGATGAACGGACCATCCTTACGGGGGCTGAGGTAATGTATCGCGCGGGCGGCAAGCTCTTTGCCGGTGCCGGATTTGCCGGTGATGAGCACGGTAGATTTGGACTGGCTTACCGTTTCGATTAGCTCAAACACCCTTTTCATTGCCGGGGATTCGCCAATGATGTTGCGGTAACCGTATTTTTCTTCGAGTTCGCTCTGCATAATGCGATTTTCGATCTGAAGGGTCTTGAAATCGAGAGCGCGCTTTACAAGATGCAGAATTTCCTCAACCCCGAACGGCTTGGTAATATAGTCGAATGCGCCGATTTTCATCGCCTCGACCGCTTTTTCGATAGTGCCATACGCAGTCATTATAACCACTTTGCTGTCCGGCATCTTTTCAAGCGCTTTTTTGAGAACATCCATCCCGGTGATTTTGGGCATCTTATAATCGGTCAGTACAAGATCGTACGTTTCGTCTTCCATCATTTCAAGCGCTTTCACGCCGTTATTGGCGGAATCGACATCATATCCCTGCGAGGTCAGCGACTCGGAAATAAATTCCCGCATTAGAGATTCGTCGTCGATAACAAGTATTTTGCTCATTTTCCGCCTTTCAATTGAAATGATTGTTCAACATCCGAAAACAAGGCCTAAATGCTTCCTTTTTGGCTGCTACCGAATGATAATACCTTGCGCATGAAATTTCCACCATTTTTTAAACCGTACTTTTCATCGGCAGGATAATGCCCACAGCGCATCCGATATCTTTCGCGCTTTCGATCCACGTTTCACCGTGATGGGCATCGATAATTTTTCTGACCGTTGCAAGTCCGAGACCGATCCCTTTCTCCTTTGTCGTAAAAAAAGGCACAAACCGATTTTTCATGGCATCGGCGTCCATACCACAGCCCGAATCGGTCACCGTTACGATACTGCACGGTCGCTGGGACTGAAGAAGCTTTGACATATTTCTCATATTTTTCAGCAGCGTCGAGGTGAGCGGACAGGCGTAATTCATCCTCGACCTTCCGGGTAAAATCCGAATATCGATGGCGCCCTGACCCTCGATGGCCTCGATACCGTTTTCGAGCACCCGGCTTAGCGCAATGCCGAGAAATTCGCCATCCGCCTCAACGCGCACTGGCTCGTCCGGATGAGTCACCGAAAATCCGATCATGAGTTTGTTTTTTTCCTCAAGATCACGTTTCCATATTGCTACAAGCTCGCCGACAATTTCGTTTAGATCGATTTCGCCCGGCGATATATTCAGAAAGGAATTATATGCGAGTACACTTGTTATGATGTTATCTATCTTTTCAACACCCTCGATAATCTTATTCGTGTGACGTTTCCCATTCTCATCAGAATCACCGATATTTTTTGCAAGCAGACCGGCATATCCCGCAATACCGCCGAGCGGATTTCGAATCTTATGCGCCATGGTTGCCGACATCTGACCAAGCGCAGCAAGTTTGTCCATCCGTGAAAGTTCATCCTCGAGCGTTTTGATATTGCTCAAATCCATAAAAATCTCGACCGCGCCGAGCAGTTCGCCCGACACTCCAAGCAGTGGCAATAACGAAAAAACGACCGGGATGTTGTCGCCGTTTTTCGAGACGATAGTTTTTTCCATCTGGGATCGGCTTCCCTTATTGGAAAGCACCTGCAGCGGTGTGAGGTCCTCGGGCATTTCGTCACCCATTATTTCCGCGTAGGGTTTATTCACTGCGTCTGAAACGTCAATGCCCGTAAGATCCTCGGCGCCCCGGTTGAAATGGGTGATAACACCCTTCATATCGACAACAATAACGCCGGACGAGAGGCTTTCAAGGATATTGGTGAGATAATTCGAGAGACGTTCTTTTTCCTCAAGACTTTTTTTGAGTTCGGCGTTGGTTTCCTCGAGTTTGAGATTCAGTTTGTCAAATTTATTCTGAAGCGTCTCATATGCTTCACGGAGTCCCGATGCGGAACGGTTGAATGAATCGATAAGCCCTTTCAGATAATCTTCCGGACGGATATCGGCCGGAATCCCCGGAATACGCTCTAAACCGTTTTGTTCTGTGTCGAATGGTTTTTTTTCGGGGGACATCGCTTCCTCAAATAAGTTTCGCAGATTTCAGGGGTATGGATGCGGTCGCTGAACAGTCTGTCATGCAGCAGATGGAATTTACCGTGAGATTTTCACTCCCTGTTTTTTAAGCATGCCACGGCTGAAATCCTCCTGATCGATAATACGCTTTACAATGACTGTAAGTTTTTCCTCCGCTTTTCTGATTTCTGCCTTTTCGGGCTCGGACAGGGTCAGCGTTTCTTTTTTTACCGATATCTCATGGGACTCTTTACGGATAGATTCCACTATCGACATTTTTTCTTCGAGTTTTATCTGAATCGTTTCGAATTTTGTCAGATCGCCCATTGCCTCGGTCAGCTCTTTGGAGATCGGCTCAAGGCGGCTGTGAAGGTCAAGAAGTTTATCGTAATGGGTAAGAAGCGCTATGACTTCAGCGGATGTTTTTGTCATACATGCAATCCCGGTTAAGAACCGCCGTGTGTTTTTCACCATACCGCCGGATATGCGGAACGGCATCGGAATTCACGGGCTTTGAATAAAAAAAATCCGGTTATCCCTTTTAATAAGCAAGATACAAGAATAAGTATACTTTTTCAGGAAATTCATACATCATATTGTAATATGCTTAGCTAACGTGATAACCACATAAAATAATATATTCTGTTTCCTCAATAATAACAAGTAATTTGTCTGTATTGAGGAGCGGCATATGAATGAAAATCACAAAAAAAATTATCGACGCCTGATGTGGAATGTACAACTGGGATTCTTTACGGATAGATTCCACTATAAGACATTTTTTCTTCGAGTTTTGTCCGAATCGTAACGTTCGCAAAAATAGAAGACATTAGAGCCAATTGCAAAAGTCGGGATATTGCCCGAAAGAGAGCCTTGACGTGCTCCTTTCGACAAGAGGATATCTTCGTAAGTCATTGATTCATATGACCCCCATGTCCTTCGGACATCCTCCTTGTTAAGCGGGATATATTTAGAAATCGGTCGAAGTTATGACTTTTGCAATTGGCTCATTATAGATAAAAATTTCCGGCGGCATCGAACCGGGGTTCGATGACAAAATTTCCCGATTTATCGATATAACCCCATTTATTTAATCTGACTTGTTCATCGCCACTGCCGTCTCGACTGTCAATTTTCACAAACGCCCGTCCGTGGCAGAACGGCCCGACATCGTCGAACCTTGGCTCGATAACAACCGCTCCTGTTTTATCGATATAACCCCATTTGCCGCCGCTTTCAAGCCGAACGCATGCCATGCCATCCGAAAACGGCCCAGCACCATTGAACCGGGCTTCAATTACCATATCGTCTTTTTTGTTAATATAACCGTATTTGCCGTTGAACATCACATGCGCAAGCCCCTCCGAGAACGGCCAGGCATCCATATACTGACAGTTTATCTCAAACCTTCCGGTTTTATCGATATATCCCCAGCCGTCTCGGTATTTCACAATCGCAAGCCCGCCCTCGAACGAAAACAGTTCGGGAAACCGCGGTTCGATAACCATCTCGCCGTCACAGTCGATAAATCCCCACATCTCACCGGCCTGTACACGGGCAAGTCCCTCGGAAAACGCAAACGCATGGTCGTAGAACGGCGGAATCGTCATGGTTCCCTCGGTGTCGATAAAACCGTATTTGTCGCCGACTTTCACCTGTGCCAGCCCCTCGGAAAACCGCCCGGAGGCAGGATATTGGGGCGGGATGATCATTGCCCCGTTTCGGTCGATATATCCCCACATGGAACCTGATTTCACCTGTGCCAGCCCCTCGGAAAACTCAAACCCCTGATCGTACTCGGCCGGGATGACCAGCACTCCAGTGGTGTCTATAAAACCATACTTTCTCCCCGGCTTAACACACGCCAACCCCTCCGAAAAATCGCGGGCATCGTAAAACAGCGCCTCGATAACGACATCGCCGAACCTATTCAAATAACCCCATTTGACCGTATAATCCACCGATTTCTTGAACCGCGCAAGCCCCTCGGAAAACTGTCCCACTTCTCTGCAGAAAGGTTCGATACACACGGCGCCGTCCGAAGCTATAAATCCAAATTTACCTTCTTCGCGTATCAGTGCGATTGGTTCGTCGGGAGCAATCTCACGTTTTTCGCTGCAACTGCAGGCTAACAGAATAATAAACGCTATAAAAAAAATCTTTTCATATTTGTTCCGCGAGTATTTATTCAACATTGTTTTTAAAATTGCACATATTTTTAACCACAGAGTCAAGTCTGAACACATATCTGACGAATATCTTCTCATAAGGACTACCCGCTGGACGGCAAGAAATATTCGATATCTGTTGACTTATCTATCCCGTATCAGTTAATTTTGTAAGCACCGATTTACATGTTGAACAACGTACTATGAAATGACGCGGTATGCTATGGATTTGTTCCCCGATTCGACACAGATTGCCGGAATGAGCATCGCGGCCGTAAAATCGCTTGTCGGCGGCTTCGGAGAAAACGCCGAACATACCGATTTCATCGATCTGCTTCGTCAGGACAACCGCACCGGCGTGAAAGCGATTGCCCGTACGCTCGAAAACCGTATGGCGAAGAAACAAAACCTCCTCCGAAAAATGGAGGACATGCTCGCCATCGAGAAAAAGCTTCGTGCCGAGGGGATGAACTTGATTGCGGGTATCGACGAGGCCGGCCGGGGACCGCTCGCAGGACCGGTTGTTTCGGCAAGCGTGATCCTGCCCGAGCATTCGGAGCTAACCGGGCTCGACGATTCGAAAAAGATGACCGCACAACATCGCGAGGAAATGTTTGAGAGGATTACGAATTGTGCGGCCGCATGGGGAATCGGCATGGCCGAAAACGACGAGATCGATGAGATCGGCATTCTCGCAGCGACCATGGCGTCCATGCGCCGGGCGGTGGAAAACATGGGTGTGACGCCTGATATCGCCCTTGTTGACGGCAATAAAACGCCGGGACTCGCATGCAGTGAGCGCGCGGTTATCGGGGGAGATGCGGCCTCTCTGTCCATAGCCGCCGCGTCGGTAATCGCGAAAGTGACGCGCGATCGGCTGATGGCCCAAATGGACCAAGTGTTTCCCGGATACGGTTTTGCACGCCATAAAGGGTACGGCGCATCGCTGCACGCCGCGGCAATTGCACGGCTCGGGCCGTGCGGTATCCACCGGTTTTCGTTTAGATTAGTGACATCGTCGGCACCGTCCGGAACATGCATGGACATACTCAAGAAACGGCTAAACTGTGCGCCGACGCCCGAACTGCTCGAGCGTGCCGCGGCAGGAATCGCCCGGGTAAAAGAGTCGCTGACCGACGGTGAAATCGATGAACTGCGCGCGCTGTACACATTGTGCAAAAAACGTTTCGGCGAGACCTCATAATGGCAAGCAATCTCAGCACAGGCATTCAGGGCGAGGAAGTCGCATGCCGGTATCTCGCGAAAAAGGGATATCGTATCATCAAGCGCAATTACCGGTGCGCCCACCTTGAGATCGACATCATCGCCGGACAGGGCAGCGTGGTCGTTTTCTGCGAGGTCAAAACCGCCCGGACAAATAAATTCGGACCGTCCGTCACATGGGTAACACCGCAGAAAATAAAACGTATCGCCGCCGCAGCAAAAGAGTATATCGCAACGCACGACACCGAGGGCTGTTCGTTCCGTTTCGATGTGATCGGGATAGAGGTTCGCGATGGATCCATCGGCATCAATCACATCGAGAATGCCTTTGACGCGCCGGAGGATATGGATGAACGATAGGAGACAGATTTTCGGATGGGCAATGTACGACTGGGCGAATTCGGCCTACTACACGACTGTTGCGGTCGCCATTTTCCCGCTTTTTTTCAGCGGGGCGATCGTGCCCGAGGGCGGGTACGGTGTCGGCGGAAGAGTTTTCAGTCCGGTATCGCTTGTCGGATTCATGAGCTCGGCCAGTTCGTTTTTCATTTTCCTGTTTGCACCAATACTCGGGGCGATTGCGGATTTTTCCGCCGCGAAGAAGAAATTTCTCATGGTGTTCTGCTACGGCGGATCGCTGTTTTCCATTCTTCTGTATTTCTGCGGAACCGGCGATGTCTGGATGGCCATATCATTCTTTGTGTTGAGCCAGATCGGATTTGTCGGCGGGAACATTTTTTACGATGCGTTTCTGCCGCAGATCGCGTCCGAGGACAAGCTCGACTGGGTATCGGGGAAAGGATTCGCTTACGGCTATATCGGCGGCGGTCTTCAATTCGCGCTGTCCCTCGGCCTGATAACCGTCCACGAATTACTCGGGCTTGAATACCTCCACGCGGTTAAACTTGCTATGGTAATGGCCGGCGTATGGTGGGCCGGATTTTCCATCGTGACGTTCGTGATATTAAAAGAAACCGCGACCGCCGAACCGTTCCCTGGAAAATACCGCGGGAAACTGAAGGTGTCGGCGTATGCCCGCATCGGATTCGGAAGGACAATTGCGACCGCCAAAAAAATCGCACGGTTCAAACAACTTGTGCTGTTTCTCGTTGCATACATGATCTATAACGATGCTATCCAGACGGTCATTAAGATGGCGGCTGTCTACGGTGATCAGCTTGCGATATCCCATTCCATGATTATGATTACGCTTCTCATTGTCCAGTTCGTGGCGTTTTTTGGGGCGCTCCTATTCGGACATATCGCCGGTAAAATAACCGCAAAACGGGCGCTGATGATCACATTGGTGATGTGGTTATTTGTTGTGGGATACGGCTATTTTATGAAATCTGCCGCCGAATATCTGTTTCTCGGCGCAGTCATCGGGATTGTCATGGGTGGTTCGCAGGCCCTCAGCCGTTCTCTGTACGGTGCGATTATTCCTCCGCAGGCATCGGCGGAATTTTACGGATTCTATTCCGTATTCGCGAAATTTTCAGCGATTTTCGGACCGGCGGTATTTGCAGTAATCGATTATATTACCGGATCGGCAAGAGCGGCAATACTGTCGCTTGTCACGTTTTTTGTGGTCGGACTGATTCTCTTGTCACTGGTGGATGTTGAAAAAGCGAAAGCGGCGAAAAATATCGAGCTGTTTTAAATCACCGCTCTATAAGAAAAGAGATTGCAAACGGCCCAGATTATCATATTATTATTGTATCAATTTTTAAATCTAATACTGAAAGGGAAGCGATGAAAAAAGCATCGAGCATTGTTATTGCATCTTTTATAATTATTTGTTGTACTTTTACACTTCCGGCAATGGCGAAGGTTAAACCGATTCAGCTTTCTCTTTGGAACACGGTACAGCTTCAGAATGCAAGCACTTCCATTCATGGCCTCCGTCTTGCCATTTACGGCGAAAACGAGGATGTCTTCGGTGTCGACTGGGGCATTGTACTGAAAGTCAACGGCGATATGGTCGGCTGGCAGAACTCTTGTGTCAACATGGTTGAAGGAAATGTGGAAGGTCTTCAGGAGGGTATCGTCAACATGGTCGGCGGCGATGTCTGGGGCTGGCAGACCGGAGTTGTCAATATGACCGAGGGTGAGATGATCGGACTTCAAACGGGATTGGTGAGTTTTTCAAGGGATTTACGGGGAGTACAGTTCTCGATCGTCAACGTTACTGATATTCAATACGGCCTTCAGATCGGCCTTATCAATATCAATAAGGGCGGTACACCGTTCGGGATATTACCGATTGTAAACTGGAATTTCTAACAAAAAATACGCTTCTTGATCTTAAGGAGGAGGTATCGATCTTCGCCTTTTCAATATAACGCGTTAGTCATTAAACATCTTGTATTAAAAGTACTTAATCGCTATGGAATGGTTTGAAAACTGGTTCGGCGAGGAATATCTTCTCGTCTACGATCATAGAAATGCCGACGAAGCCGAGCGCGAGGCCGCATTCATCAAAGACGTGCTCGATCTGAAAGCGGACGAAACAGTGCTCAATCTCTGCTGCGGGAACGGACGGCACGATACGCCGTTTGTGCAGATGGGATTACGCGTTGTCGGGCTCGATTACTCCATGCCGCTCCTCCAAACGGCATGCGCTTGCCGGCTTCCCGATTCAGGCGTACCGAGCTATATCAGGGGCGATGCCCGCAATCTGCCTTTCAGCGACGGATCGTTCGACGCTGTGTTGAGTCTGTTCACCTCTTTCGGGTATTTCGACGATGCGGAAAACGAGGCGCTTATTGGCTCGATTGCGCGACTGCTCAAACCGGGAGGACGGTTTTATATCGATTATTTGAATCCGGTAAAAGTAACCAAAAACCTTGTCCCGGAATCGTCCCGCGAAAAAAACGGCATAAAAATCTTCGAAAAGCGCCGTATCGACACCGAACGGAATCGTGTCGAAAAAATCATCACTCTCGAACGCGGCGGTGAAACGAGCGAGTTCTGCGAATCGGTGAGGATGTATTCGAAAGAGGAAATGCTGGGCATACTTCGAAGATCGGGACTCACGGTAAACGATGTGCTCGGCTCGATCGGGGATGAACCGTATTCGGAAGACTCAGACCGTATGATTCTCTACGGAAATAAATCCTAAACCGAAGTAACGCGGCCGCTGAAAACCGGGGCGCACGAAAATATCATGAAGAACATATGATCTATGTACTCATTGCAATATCCTCATTCCTTGTCGCGGTACTCACGTTCTTTTCGGGATTCGGCCTCGGGACGCTGCTGCTTCCACTTTTTGCATTGTTTTTCCCCGTTCCGGTCGCCGTGGCGGCAACCGCAGTCGTCCATTTATTGAATAATCTTTCGAAAGTCGTGCTGGTCGGCAGATACGCCGACCGCAGCATTTTTCTGAAATTCGGTGTTCCGGCGGTGACCGCAGCGTTCGGCGGCGCATGGCTTCTCGGATATTTATCAGGGCTTGAGCCGATCCTCAGCTATTCGATCGGCGAAGCGGTATTCAAGATATTTCCGGTCAAACTTACCATCGGCACGCTGATGATCGTGTTCGCCCTGTTCGAACTGATGCCCGAGACAAACAGATTCGGTATATCGTCAAAATAGATACCCTTCGGCGGGATTCTTTCGGGATTTTTCGGAGGATTGTCCGGGCATCAGGGCGCGCTCAGGACGGTGTTTCTGACACGGGCTGGCCTCAGCAAGGAGGCATTCATCGGCACCATCGCAATTATCGGCGCCTCTGTTGATGTTATGCGGCTGTTTGTCTACGGAATGCAGCGGTTTTCCAATGTGGACAGCAGGGCGGCGATGTTCATCGCGGTCGCCGCAGTTTCGGCGTGGCTGGGAAGTTTTATCGGATCGCGGCTGTTGAAAAAGATTACCATGCGGGCCGTGCGGATCATGATCGGCAGCATGCTGCTTGTGCTCGGAACAGCGCTCGCCACAGGGATTGTCTGAGCCGCGAACTGTCCCATTACAGATCTAATTCGGGATACAGTTCTTTCGCGCATTCGGGACAGAGACCATGCGAGAACTCTGCATCCGAATGGGCACGGATATATTTCTCGATCTGTTCCCAGTATCCTTCGTCAGACTTTATTTTTTTACATCGCGCGCAGATGGGAAGAATACCGCCCAATATTTTCACACCGGCCAATATCTCCTTGAATTCATCCACAATATGCTTATGCTCCCGTTCTGCGATAATCCGCTCGGTAACATCCATAAACAAGAGAAAAATATGGTTATCCCGATGTACGCCACACATCTCGACAAAACGCACGGAACTGTCCCGACAGGAAACATTGACAACCTGCCGCGGAATTTGTGAGACTGACGATTGCTTGATCCCGCGTTTGGTTTCACTCCAGGCCTCGATCTGTTTCCACCGGTAATCCTCGCCGGGAAACGCCGCGGTGAACCAGCTTTCGATATCTGGGAGATCTACAAGGGTATATCCGAACAGATCGTTAAAGGCATCGTTGATAAATACAAACTCATCCATGCTGTTCAAACATGCCATCGGTAGAGGGAAATAACTCAGAACATTTTCAAGCATATCGAATTTTTCACTGAATTCGCGTATCATCGCATTCCTCCCGTGTATCGCAATACGAACAGTCGTTTCCTACTATGTGACGCTCGTCACCTTTTATACGTTTTAAAAGTTTGTTTTATCTATTTTTACGTGAAAATATCGTGCCAGTATTATTATAAATATATGCGTGTAATAAAACTCGCTATACCGAAATGAGTTATCTCATTTCTCACAATTATGTCAATCGTTTTTTCACCTGAAGGAAAACAATTCGTATATTCATTTTGGCACATCAGCACCAAATCGAAACAATAAAGAAATTCTTGGAAATTGACTATCCCCGCAGCAAGCTACGAGGTATTTCGTTATTTTCCTGGCACTTTGTGCCACCAGAATTTCTAACAGCAAAAAAAAACAATCCGGAAACCCCGGAGTGAACTCCGAGGAATTCATTCGATTGAAAGAGACAGTTGACAGGGGGATGATTATTACGGCGGCAAGCGAGTCGCATTCTGGTATTGTTCATCTCTTGATAAAAAAATGTAGTATTGCCTATATTTTTTATTCAGTCTGATTGAATAAAGGAGTTCGTCTATGATCGGTTCACATATAGAAGAATTGGGCTATACGGTTTACTCTCGTAAACACTATATATGGCATGGAATTAAAGTAATAGACTACATGATATGGTATATACAGGAGTCAAGCGGATAGCCCTATAGAAGAATTTGAAAAAGCGCTTCGCTCAATGAACCGTATTGGAGCGAAAAACAGTATTGAAAAAATAAAAAATACTATGGAGCCGCCACGGATTATCGACACGATTGTGACGCCGGCGCTGATGAAACTCGGCGAAGAATGGGAAAAGGGTACCGTTTCCCTCGCCCAGGTCTATATGGTGGGAAAAATCAGTGAGGAAATTGTCGATGAACTGCTTCCCCCAAAGTCTCCGGATCGTACGTCACAGCCCCCGATGGCGATTATCACCCGTGAACAGTATTTGAAAACCGGATTCAATATTGCCAAAAAGATGATAGCCCGCATTAAAGGGCCAACAGCGACACATCTCGCATCTGGCCGGGAGCTGCCGATTTTGAACGATATTGCCAAAACCGGGACAGCAGGTGTCGGTGTGAGCGCGTTAGAAGACCTCGCGGAAATCAAAAAAATCTGCCGGAACAAGCTGGCTGTCATAGGAAATCTGAACGGAATCGAAATGAGACGATGGACGGTGAGCGAGGTAGAAGCGAAGGTAAAAGAGGCCATCGCTAAAGCTGCCCCGGGCGGAGGATTCGTCCTTTCGGACAATCACGGAGAAATTCCGTGGCAGGTAAAAGAAGAAACGTTATTCGCGATTTCGGACGCAGCACAAAAATGGGGTCGATATCCAATCGATATTGAGTTTTGAAATGCAAAAAAAACTTCGTATTCTGATGTGCGACAATTTCGAGCAAGAGCTTGCTGCGATACTCGACAGCCCCGAATACGACGATATAGAATATCAGACAATCCCCTCAAAATGTTTTTGCAGGAAATCTCAAATTGAACTATCCGATGTCTCATTTGAGCCGAACGAAACTGTCGACAGGACGGTTATCATCGGAGGAAACTGCATCGAAAACATTTCTAATGCAAACATGCCCGGTACACGCATTATTTCACATGAACAATGTTTTCATCTGCTGACAAACTATTCCATTGTCGATCATTTCCAAAATACAGGATCGTATATAACCTCTCCAGGTTGGCTGTCGCGATGGGAGGACATTGTTCATCAATGGGGTATGGACAGCGACGTCTGCAGAGAAATGTTCAACGAAACGTCACAAAACATTCTCATGCTTGACACCGAAGTCTGGCGGGACAGCGAAAAGCATCTTAAAGAATTCTCGGAATATGCCGGGCTTCCCGCCGAGCGATTAACTGTAGGGCTCGACTTATTCCGCAGCGCTATCACGGCGGTTATAAACGAATGGAGAAAATCCCGCGAAGACCTTGAGAATATACGCGAGATATCCAATCTTCTCAAGCAAAAATCCGAATATGTTTTTGCGCTTGAAATAATCAACGAGCTTGCACACACTTTCATTGAAGAAATGATGCTCGAAAAACTCGAGGATATTTTCATAACGCTCTTTGCTCCGGGACAATACCGTTTGATCCTTAAAACAAATTCAAAGGTTCACGATATTGAGCCCTCTTCCGAATTGCATCGTGCGATTACGTTATTTGAGAATTCCGGCAATAAACCGCCTGAATTTGCGCTAACCGGTTCAGGAAATGGTTTCATCCTCCCGCTCAAGACAGATAAGAAAATATTCGGTTACATTCTTGCCGACGACCTGCAATTTCCGCAGTATATTAACAATTACATAAATCTGGCCATTTCGGTTCTGAATGTGTGCGGCCTTTCACTGCAAAATGCAGAATTGATCAATGCGCTGGAAAACAGAAACGAAGAATTGAATGAAACAAACGAGGCGCTCAAAGCGGCGCTCGAGGAAATTCAGACGCTCGAGAAATTCATTCCCATTTGCGCGTACTGCAAAAAAGTCCGGACCGACGAGGGCTATTGGGAACAGGTCGAAGAATATATTACCTCACGGACCGGCTCGACATTCTCCCACGGCATCTGCCAGGATTGCATGGTAAAACATTATCCAGAGCTGATGGATGACGAGGAAAATGCTTGATTGCGCCGCATTTCATCCCATCCCTGCCGTCAAATCCTCCAGCGGCGGCGTAAAATCCTCGCCGTAAATCTCGAAATATAATTTGTCACCGATGGTTTCCACAACGCCGCTTTTTTCGATGGTGTCTTTATAGGTGACATAACATGCCAGCGAGTCTTTCATCGCCTGTATGTCATTATCAGAGAGCGGAATAATGCAGTCTATCAGCGCTTCCTCGGTGAGTTTCATTCGCGGCAGCCCGGCAGATGTCCAGGTCGGTTCGCCACTGTCCGGTATGGTGACAAACGCGAGCCTCCTTAAATAGTCTGCACCTTTATCGCTGAGCTCGTGAAACACACGTCTCACTACTGCATGAGTCACCAGATGATCGTGGAAACCGCTGATGCCGTGCACCGGATATGTCACCACAATATCCGGTTTTAATGTTTCGATATGCTCCCGCACCGCTTTCTCCAGCAGCTGCGGATCGATTTTTTTCAGGCCGCTGTCTGGGAAATCGAGCACAGTCATGCCGGTCAATTCAAGGATCTTTTCTACATCGAGCATTTCGCCATAGCGTACCTCGCCCATCTCCTCCACCGTAAGCCCCAGCTTATGACGTTGTTTTGTGGCGCCGCCTTTGGTGAGTGTTAGCAGATGTACACGATGTCCCCGTTCGACCTGTGAATGTATCGCCGCCGCCGGCCCGAACGACTCGTCATCGGGATGCGGAAATATATACAGTATTGTCATTTTCATGATGCTGTTCCTCCGATGTTATTCTTCCCGGGCTATCAAAACCGTTCGACCACTCGAAAACCGTAATTGAAATTTACCTCCTCCAACCCACCGCCGGCACGGTATGCAGACCGGCATTCGTGTTCTTTGTCCCCCCAGCCTCCGCCGCGGATGACTTTCGTATAGCTCCAGGACGGCCCTTCCGGATCGTTCGGCGGTGAAACGGAATAGTAATCAATGCCGTAATAATCGCGGCACCATTCACGGACATTACCGCTCATGTCGTACAAACCAAACGGATTCGACGGATACGAGCCGACATCGGCAAAGAATTTGTTGCTGTTGTAATTCGCCGTCTCGATTCCGATGGTACCGTCCGCGGTACCGTAGGGAAGCTGCACCCCGCCCCGGCAGGCGTATTCCCATTGCGCTTCTGTGGGAAGATCGTACCCGTAATACTCTGCAAACCCATGCGCGCCGTACCACGAAACATACCGTACCGGCCGGTTCGCGCTGCACGGCTGGACATAAAAAGCGCTGTCGCTGTAACATATTTCGCACAAAAACGGGGAGTCGCTGTCAATGGCAAAAAGGATTTTACCGTTCATTTCGCCAGCGGCTCCGATCGCACAGATATTGCCGGACCGTTCGGTTACTTCGACATCACCCTCAGCCAGCGCATCATTGAGAAACCGAGCATACTGGGCGTTAGTCACCTCGTAAACGCCTATCCGAAAGGGCGCTACGGTCACCCTATGGACAGGTTGTTCCCAGGTATATGCCGCGTCACCATCATCCCCCATCAGAAATGTGCCGCCGGGAATGTCGGCAAATGTCATGATCGAAGGATCGATAATTCGTAACGCGGTGAAAACATGGTAATAATCGGACGACACGGTACCGAAAGACTTGTTTTCAGGGTAAAACGTATAGCCATCCAATGAAGGTTTCACCGTAATGCTTACGTTTTTCACGGCTGTCAGCTCAAACCGTCCTGCCGAGTCGGTCAGCGCCATCCCTCCAAGTATATGCACCGTTACTCCGCCGACACCGGAACCGTCGCACTCGAATACATGTCCCGAGATGATAACTGTATTCGAATCGGATATTGACTTGTTTTCGTTCCCCGGCACTGAAAAGAAGATTACTATTGCGGCGAGAAATAGAATCAGCAAAATCGATGTAAGCTGCGCATATTTCATGGCCGGATTACCATCTTATGCATTAAAATACATTCAAAGGACATGTATGTAATTTAATATTTCGGAACGTTTGTTCTTAATCTTCGTTCAATATAAGTTCAATATAATATAACGGAGAGTAATGTAATGAAAAAATATATATCGGTTTTTATTGGACTAACAATAATCATTCTTGTGCCGTTCATTCTGGCACAGGATAAAGACATAAATAATACTAATACGGGAACGAATAATATGGGATATAACAAACTTACGCCCGAAGAAGAACGGGTAATATTTCACAAAGGTACTGAACGGCCGTTCTCCGGCATCTACGAAGATCATTATGAAAACGGCACCTATACCTGTAAACGGTGCGGCGCATCGCTCTATTTGTCCGCGGACAAATTCGACGCTCAGTGCGGGTGGCCGAGTTTCGACGATGAAATTGAGGGTGCAGTCAAACGGATACCCGATGCTGACGGCTTCCGGACCGAGATTGTCTGCGCAAACTGCGGAGCTCATCTCGGACATGTGTTTGAGGGAGAGGAATTTACCGCCAAAAATCTTCGCCACTGTGTAAATTCAATCTCCCTGAATTTTGTTCCGGCAGAAAAGGAACAGTCGGAAGCGAAAGCGTATTTTGCCGGCGGATGCTTCTGGGGTATCGAGCATTATTTCAGAGATGCTGAGGGTGTCATCTCAACCACTGTTGGATACATGGGCGGGAGAACCGACAATCCTACATATCGAGAAGTGAGCAGCAAAGGAACCGATCATGCCGAAACGATGGAGGTCGTTTACGATCCCTCGAAAACAACATTCGAGGAGCTTGCGAAGTTGTTTTTCAACATTCACGATCCCACACAGGTCAACCGTCAGGGGCCCGATATCGGCGACCAATACCGGTCAGAGATTTTTTATGTCGGCGAAACGCAGCATAAAACGGCACAACGGCTTATCGACCGGTTGAAAGCAAAAGGATACGATGTTGCGACCGAACTTTCGCCGGCAGGACCGTTCTGGGAAGGCGAGGAGTATCATCAGGATTACTATGCGAAGAACGGACATGAACCCTACTGTCACATATTTCAGAAGCGTCTATAAATTTATAATATATTCCACACAAGAGGATGTTTCCGTATCATATTTGCGAGCATCAAATTGATTGTCACCGCGAACGGCGCGACGAGATGAATTTCAGAAGCGGATGCAGATGATCGAGGCCCAGCAAGAGTGTCAGTATGACAACTATAGGCGCGTGAATAATATCCACCGTATAGGCGCTTAACGATAGTGACCGCGCAAAGGGCCGTTCCAATCGAATTTTTTACGAAACAGAACGACCAGTCCCACCGCCATACCAGCACAGACAAATTGCTCCCAGAGCGAATAGGCAAACGATTTCCAATTCGGGCCGCCGAAAATCGATATATCGCCCTCAGACGCGTCGCTGAAGAAAATAATAACAGGAAAGAGCATGATTAATCCTGCTGTAATCGCCTGCCAAAATGTACCAGTTTTGTCTGATATTGTTTCAAACCAGTTTCCGCGGTATGCCCAGATACCCGCAATAAAAAACCAGATGTATTGGGAGAAATGCGGAAACTGAAATCCGAGCAGTTCAAACGACCAGAATACGGGGAATTTCAGCCGCACAGCAAATGTCAGAAGCCCGACCATGCCCGCAAATAATGCAATTGCAGCGCTTCCGGGCACATGCCATTAGAAACGCGAATTGTCAAAAGTATGTTTCGTTGCATACCGTCAGGGCATATAAACAAGCGAAAGCAGAAGAAGCGCCTCGATAAACCAGCGCGGGCCCCCACCGAGCGTACGTTTGTTCTAAAAAAACAGAATTATAAATTCGGCAAACGAATGCTGTCCGTCATAAACAAATCTGTGCAGGATAAATTCCAGCACGGGATTCAATACCATTACATAGAACACAAGCGGAATCCCGAGCCTTGTCAGCCGGTCTTTCAGAAACCGCCGGGCGCCTTTCCGGTCGAACGATGCGGCGTTAAATAGTCTAAGGCCATAAAAAACAAACCAAGCGCAAACGCTTTCACAGTTGCATTGAACAACCCGTAGAGTAATATTGAAAGCACAGCGATATCGTCCGGTGTTATCTCGTAATAATACCAGTCTCCGGAGGCGCCATAGGTAATGGCAAGATGAAAAAGATCAGTTAAACTGATAAGCAGCACTCTCATGTTGTCTATATATAATACAGCCGCCGTGTCGTGTTTTCTTACATATAAATTCTCTTCGAAACAATAAAGCATTGTACCATAAGACATTAAATTTTATCTATTTGCTAATATAAAGAAATCATGTGAAGCTCAAAAAAAATAATTGCATCGTTTCAAATATATCTTCGTTAAATGAAATAGGAGTAAAATATACTCCGCCCTTACGTAAGGATTGTACTGTTACTCAATCTTTATGGTATAAGAGCCGGTTTCAAAAACGAAACCGGCTCTTATAATTTTATACGCTTATCGAGTTTAATCAGCAAACAACAATATGCAGTATCATAATAACCCAAAATCAGGCTTATATCGAGTACGTGCTGAGTTATTGCTCCGATGCCATTGCCGCAAGCTGTTCGGGTGTGACGTGACGGGTCATCGTCTTTCCCTGCGAGATGGCGCTGTTCTGGCAGAATCCACATCTGAAATTGCAGCCGTTCGGCCCGGTTGACAGAATCGGATGAGTCGGGTAGAAATGATAGAGCGGTTTTTTCTCGATGGGATCGACCGACAGCGAGACCACCTCGCCGTACAAATCGGCATATAATGTCCCGCCGCGGTACAACCGAATCCGGCAGCTTCCCGATTTAGCGTCAGCTATTATACAGTAACTCGGGCAGAGCAGGTACCGGATTTTGTTTTCAGTATGCAGTTCGTAAAATGAGGCTTCCATGATTAAGCTCCATTTTGTTCACGTGTTTTCTCAATGGTTTCGATCACCCGGTTAGGCGTTATCTTTTGCATGCATACGTGTGTGCCGATGGGGCATTTTTTATGGCCGTGAGCGCCGCAGGGGCGGCAGTCCAGCGTTTCCTCTATGACCAAACCTTTGTGCGAATAGGGCCAGAATCCGAGGTTTTTCACCGTTGGCCCGAATATCGAAAACACACGCGCACCGACCGCCGCCGCAAGATGCTGGGGCGCGGTGTCGCCGGTGAGCAGGAATTCCGCACGGCTGTAGAGCGAGGCTGACTGGCGCAGTGTCAACCGTCCGCAGGCGTCCACCGCACCGGGAATCTTTTCGGCGAGCTCGCGGCAGACTTCTTTATCGCCGTTTCCGCCGCTGATGATCACCGGCAGACCCTGCACCGCGAAATGGAAGCCTACCTCGGCGAAATATTCGGCAGGCCAGCGTTTGGTCGCCCAGACTGATCCCGGAGACAGCACACAGTAGGTGTTTATCCCGCGGAGCAAATTTTCCACAATCCGTTTATCGTCTGCATCCGGAAATATGGAGGGTGTAAATCCCTCATATTCCCATCCGGCGGCTTTCGCCAGCATGAGATTGCGTTCGATCTCGTGGAGGCCGTAATGATATTCAATCCGTTCGGTATGAAAGAATGCGCCGCCGCCTTTCGCAAAGCCGATACGGGATTTCACGCCGGCCAGTTTTAGCGTCGCCGCTGTCCGGAATGAGCGATGCGGAATAAGTGCCCTATCGATCCCGAGTTTTTTAAGCCGTCCGGCGATCCGTGCAATGCCGAGTATCCCACGGTCGGCGCCGCGTTTGTCCCAGACAATGATCTCGTCCACAAACGGACTGTTTTCGAGGAGATTCTCGCATCCCTTACGGACGACCCCGATAATGGTGTCGTCGAGATTGGATGTCCGTGCCGCCTCAAAAAGCGGCGTCGCGAGGACGACATCTCCGATGAACGCGGTCTGTACGATTGCAATTGTTCCCATAGCTTACTCTCATTAAGACGCCATCGATACGGCATGGTTCGCTTTATCCCTGACCGTCACACGGTATTGTAGCTTCGGCCTTTCCAGACTATCTGCTTGTTCCCGAACAGCATACGCCGGGACAATGCCTTGCCGTAGATAAGCTGAAACATGAACATCCCCGGAACAGTCAGTATGTCGCGCAGCCTCGCCCCGGGTGCACTCGCCATGAGCAGCGCATTTCCCGCCACCCACGATCCCGCGGCAATGATCGCTGGAAGAAACGGATGCGTCGGCGATACTATCGCAAGCACGACCGACACAGCGACTGCAAACACCATTGCGATTTCCATCCCGAGCAGCATTTTGCCGAACAGCGGGGCGCGGTTCAGGATGGTCGCCATACGATATCTTTGCTCGATGAACGACGGCAGATTTTCCTCCGGCTCTGAAAATACAACGCTTTCACGGGTTTTCGCCCAGCCGAGGCGGTAATCAGTGGTTTGTGTCATATGGTACATGAGCGCAACATCCTCGACAATGCTTTCCCCCATTGCGCCGAATCCGCCGCATGCCATGAACGCCTCGCGCCTGAACGAGCAGTTGTTGCCCATGATGGTAAGCGGCACACCAAGTCCGGCGCATGCCATGGCGATAGTCAGTTTCGATATCTGGTCGGCGTTCTGAACAGCCGCGAGCAAGCCGCCCGATTCGGTTGAAATCTGTGTAATACCGCCGACTATGCCGGTGCCGCTGCCATAGGCCGCGAGATGCCCCTTGATCCATCCCGGCTGCACCCGGATATCAGCATCCGCAAGCAGAATGAATTCCCCGCGAGCCTCGTAAATGCCTTTATTCAGCGGCCGCTGTTTTCCCGGCAGCGAGTGAAGCTCGGTCCCGGCGGCGAGCAGCCGTACAAAGACACTGCGGCTCAGATATCCTTTGACTATCTCGGCTGTCCGGTCCGTGGAATCGTCGTCCACCACGATGATCTCCAACTTTTCGCACGGATAATCGAGCAGCATCAGGCTGTCGAGACAACGGCCGATACGATCCTCTTCATTACGCGCGCAGACGATGACGCTCACGTGCGGACGCTCCGCGGGAAGCCCGTACAAGCGCACCCGTTTCACACCGACGACAAGCACAACGACAGTGAGCAGATATACCGCCGCATAGAACATAATCGCACATTCAGCCGGGGAACAGGTCATGGCGCCGTAGTCCTTTTCCCGGTCTCTGCGCCGCACACATCGGCGACTGTGCCGAGCCGTATACCGAGATCGCCAGCCTCAGCGCCGATTTTTTTCACTATGCCGGACAGATCGGTTCCGCCGCCTGATACGGTATCGTGAAACACCTGTATCGCCCCCGGACGAATGAACGGCCGGACAGTCGTCAGAATCTTTTCCGGCGGATCGTCCGAATAGTCGCCTGAGAGCGCTGTCCAAAGTACCATAGCAAGTCCCCTGTCGTTCACCGCGCGCGACACAGTGAGATCGAACAGCCCGTATGGCGGACGGAACAGCGCCGGCTCGATTCCCGCGGCATCCGCAATCGCGTTCCGGGTATCGTCGATCTCAGATTCAACCTCCCGCTTTTTCAGGAGCAGCATCCTGCGGTGTGTCATGCCGTGATTGCCGAGATCGTGCCCGCGTTCATGGATCGTCAGTACAATGTCCGGATGTTTCCGCGCCTGTGTGCCGGTAAGAAAAAACGTTCCCTTCGCGCCGATAGAGTCCAGTGTATCCAGCACCCGCGGTGTGATATCGGGATCAGGCCCGTCGTCGAATGTCAGCGCCAGCGTTCCTGAGGACGGGTCGCCCTCCCAGATGCAGCCGCTCAGAAGTTTTTTCAGAGCGCGGGGCGGGACATGTTCGAGTTTATGTCTAATTTTTTTAATCATTTATATTTCTCGACAATACGGTTGTTGCCGCGGTATGTTTGATAAGCCCTCAGTGTACTTTGCGGTAAATTCTTACCCGGGAAACCGCAGGGTACCCCTACGGTTTTCCTCTGTGCTTTTGTGTCTGCCTCTAAACGCTGTGCCTTTCAATATTATCTGTGCAATCATTCATTCAGCGTACATCTGCGGTTCAGAGTTTTCTCTGCGTGTAATCTGCAGTCGATCTTTGTGCTTTTATTCATTTATATCCTCTCTGCATCCCGAGCTGATTGCCCGGGCGGTACGGCCCCGCCATTTGAATGTGCCGAACGCGCCTTTCATATTCACCGCGATCATGTAGGGAATATGCACTATCTCCGCGAACGGGAACAGAAGCAACAGCCGTTTTGTCCCGGTTTTAGCGAGGCCGTAGAACACCAACGGAAACTCTCCCGCGATTTTGAGCCCGATCCCTATGGCGGTAAATCCCGCGGAGAACTGCCCGAATACCGCAAGCAGCAGACACACCGGAATGAGGGTGAAATACGCAAAGAACACCGCAAGCAGAGCCACCGCGGCTTTCGAAGGATACCGTGTGATTTTTGATGCCCACCGCGCGCGCCGCTCGAAAAACACGGCAAAGCTTTCGACCGCGGCCGTATGCACCGCAGCATCCCGTTCGGTGACAAAGACAACCCGGGACGGGTCTCCCTCGGCGATTTTCTGCATAAGCAGGTCGTCATCTCCTGACACCATCTTTCCGATGGAGTCAAATCCGCCGGCACGGTCGAATGCCGCGCGCCGGTATGCGAGATTCGCGCCGTTGCAGGTGAGCGGAAATCCGGCGTTCATAAACCCCGCCGCCATGGACTGAATCCCCGCAAACTCGAGCATGTCGGTCATGCCCGCAAGCCCGCCGCCGGTGACAATCACCTCGCCCGCAACGAGATCGATGCAGGGTGTGAACCGCCCGATCATCGCCTCGATCCAGTGCCCTCCAACCCGGCAGTCGGCATCCACAGTCATAATGATCTCACCGTCCGTGGACAGAATACCCTCGTGCACCGCCCGCTTTTTGTGGCTGTAGGGCGACTGCGAATGACGGGTGGACAGCAGCCTCAAACGGGGATGTTCCGCCGCGATTCCCTTGACAACCGCCGCGGTGTTGTCCTCTGAGCAATCGTCCACCACCGCAATTTCGACCCTGTCCTCCGGATAGGTCTGCCTCAAAAGGTCGCTAAGCAGAAGCACGATCGTGTCCTGCTCGTTCCGCGCGGCAATGATAACCGTGACAGCCGGGGATTCAGCCGCCGAATCCGCCGCAGTCCCGCGCCGCCGGAACAGGCCGGAGAACGCATACAGGCACGACGCACAGTAAAACGCGCCGCCGCCGAGCATAACCGCAGTAAGGAATAATCTGAGCATATCCATGGAAACTTGTCCGTTCAGCCGAAAACCGTTCGCAACGTCTTTGAAATATCATGATTTACGGGCAAAGTGTCAAGGATAAAGGGGGGAGGGTTTGTTATAAAAATATCAGTTGCATTGAAAAAGATATTTATTA
>CAZCDQ010000014.1:0-34522 GCA_964497605.1 uncultured bacterium | reverse complement strand
TAATTATAATTCTATTAACAATAATTTCGTTTAATTATTCTTTCTGCTGTTTTGCAGAGAACCCATGTGATAATACACTTTGCGGGATAAACTGTTTTGTTGAAATATGTAATCTTTATAATGTTTCTGTATCAAAAAGTGAACTCATGAAATGGACTAATATTTCAGAGCGAACTGGTGTAAGTATGTATGACCTTTATAAAATGTCGATTCAAAAAGGTCTTCCCGCAATACCGATTAAAAGCACGCTGATAAAAATATGTAAATATGAAACTCCAATTATTGTATTTATTGATAGCAATCACTTCTCGCTATTACATGACTGTAGTATAGAAAATGTAACAATCCAAGATCCCCATGGAAAACCATATTATATTTCACAAAAAGAATTTCAAAAACGCTGGAAAGGCGAAGCATTAATTTTTTCAGAAAAATTAATGGATAAAATTAAACCGCAATTAGAACGTGAGGTTAAATTATCATATGGTGCAAGAATAAATATTGTTGAAACGGAATATAATTTTGGAATTGTTAAAGAAGGGATAAGACTATTTCACACATTTAAATTCTCAAATACTGGAAATGATACATTATATATTGTTCCGCGCTCCAGATGTGGCTGTACTATGGCAGAACTATCTAATAAATATATTCCACCTTACGGAATTAGTGAATTAAAAGTAGAGTTCGATACAACTGGGAAGAAAGGATATTCAGTGGAAAATATTGACATAAGGACGAACGATCCAATAAATGGGCATTTAAAACTGAATGTTTCTGCTACAGTACTTGGTAAAATAAATGTGTTACCAGAAAAAATATTTTTAAATGAAATTGTAAAAGATGAATTAATAAACAAAGAATTACTAGTTTTTGGCGCAGGTGATAAAACACTTGAAATTGAATATATTGAAGTTCCGAATTGGATTACTTACGAAATTCTACCCAAAAGAGAAGATAAAGATGGATTTCAAATAATACCTATTAAACTTTCAATTAAATATAGTGATAAATATAATAATTTTAATAATCAGATTTCAATTCATACGAATGATACTATTAAAAGCTTACTATCAGTACAAATTTATGGTAATATAATCAAAGAATTAAAAGCATTCCCATCATCATTTTTTTTCGGTGAAATTAAACAGAATACGATTGTTAGCAGGGAGATTACACTTACCTCAACAAAAGATAATAAACCAGAAATTAATATGGTAATTTCTTCATTACCATATGTTTCAACAGAAGTGCAAAAGATTAATAGCTCAAAATATAAACTTATAGCTACCCTTAATTCTCCTAGTACTAAAATGACAATTCTCAATACTATCCCTATCTATATCAAAGGGGAAAAAGAACCAGCAATAGAAATCCCATTATATGCCAGAGTAGTTGGTGCTAAAGAATAAGATGTATTTATGACTTACATTCCTCACAAATCCGCAGTCCGCGCCTCTACATCCGGCATCTCGGGAAGCGGTTCGCTCGGGACTGGCTCGTACCAGAATGTCGCGCTGCTCAGTCGTCCTGACGTTCGAACAGGCCCTCTCTGCTCCAACCGATCTGCTGGATGCTGATACGGCAATAGTAGATCGGATCGGGCATTTGCCAGCGGTACATGGACACGTACTGCCCCTCGGGATCGTTCAGGTTGCATCCGATATACTAACCGCGAAAAGCATTAGTGCAATACAAATCGTCAGAATGTTCATAACAGTACTCTTTCCGCAAAGAGGTGACGTGAAAAATTTTTATACGCAGAGTATTAATTTATTGATTATTATTGCCTTCTCATTATATTAATAATGTTCTGCAAAGAAAACAGTTTTCTCTGTGATATCATGATATTTACATAATCCGGTTATGCCCTTTAATAAGCAAGATACAAGAAGTAAGTATACTTTTTCAGGAAATTCATACATCATATTGTAATATGCTTAGCTAATGGGATAACCGAAATACATAATATTACGGTGGTGGGAATTCAAACATTTTTAAAATAACAGGCTGAATAAATGAAACTCAATAAAGAATTAACACTTTTCAGTGTCTATTGCATCGCAACCGGTGCGATGATTAGTTCCGGTCTTTTTATCCTTCCCGGGCTTGCGCATGCAAAGGCGGGGCCTGCAGTGGTGTTTGCATATCTGTTGGCGGGCATTCTCACTATTCCGGGCATGCTGAGCCAGGCAGAACTCATTTCTGCAATGCCGAAAGCCGGCGGCGATTATTTCTATGTGACCAGAAGCATGGGACCTGCCGCGGGTACGGTGGACGGTATCATCATATGGTTTGCGTTAGTGCTGAAAAGCGCGTTTGCGCTTGTAGGTATGGTGGCGTTTGTACGAATGTTTGTCGCCGTCGATATTCGGCTGCTGGGAGTGTCTTTGACCGTTTTATTTGTTGGTCTGAATATTGTCGGTGTGAAAGAGGCGGGAAAACTTCAGATTTTTCTTGTCACCGCGCTCATCGCCATTCTGATTTTATATTTCCTGAACGGTATTCCTCATCTCGATATTCAGAATTTCGTGCCGTTCGCGCCGAACGGTTATGTCGCAGTGCTTTCCACAACCGGCTATGTGTTCATTTCGTACGGTGGACTGTTGAAAGTTGCGAGTATTGCCGAGGAAACAAAAAATCCTTCACGAACTGTGCCGTTGGCGATGACATTATCCCTGTTGACGGTAGTTCTTCTCTATACGACGGTTGTTTTTATAACGTCGGGTGTTCTTCCCGATGAAGTTCTCGATCATTCCATGACCCCGATATCCGACGGCGCAGCTGCTACAATGGGAAATTTTGGAGCAATCATTTTGGGGATTGCGGCGATGCTGGCATTCATTTCGACCGCAAATGCCGGGATCATGGCGGCGTCGCGATATCCGCTTGCCCTTGCCAGAGACAATATGGTTCCGAGCAAATTGGATTATATCAGTCTTCGTTTCGGTACGCCGGTAACATCCATAGTGCTGACCGGCATCGTCGTTGCGGTCTTTCTGTTCATTCAATTGGATTTTCTTGTGAAAGCCGCCTCCACTGTTCTCATCCTCACATTCATTTTTTCCTGTTTATCGCTTATTATCATGCGCGAAAGCGGGGTGCAGAACTATCAACCAAAATTTAGAAGCCCCGTATATCCGTGGTTGCAGGTTTTCGGCATTATAATTTACGTTTTACTGATATTCGAGATGGGCAGGGAAGCGATTATTTCAGGTTTAGCGCTGGTTACCGGTGGACTTTTTGTCTACTGGTTTTATGGGAAGATCAGAACCAATAAAGAATATGCCCTCTTGCATTTGATCGAGCGGATCACCGCAAAAGAGCTGACCTCGCGGAATCTTGAGGATGAGCTGAAAGAAATTATCCGCGACAGGGACGAGATAATCGGCGACAGATTCGACAGCATCATTGAAAATTGTCTTGTGCTCGACATTACTGAACCGATGGCACTGCGTGACTTTTTTGAGTTTTCCGCCGGGAAGCTTGCTCCTCGTATCAATATCGACAAGGATACGATTCTCACACTTCTTGAAAAACGTGAGGAGGAGAACAGCACGATTATTGCGCCGGGATTAGCCATACCGCATATTATTGTCGAGGGCGAGGAGAAATTCGATATCCTGCTTGTCCGGTGCAAACCGGGGATAACGTTTTCCGAACAGTTCAAAGACATCCATACCGTATTTATACTTGCCGGCACTAAAGACGAACGTAATTTCCATCTCCGGGCGTTGTCGGCGATCGCGCAAATTATTCATGATCATTCATTCCGAGAACGGTGGCTGAATGCGGCGGATACCGAGGCTTTACGTGATACCATTCTGTTGGGAAGACGGAAACGGATGTAGCTGCTTTTTTTTAAAAGGTTAAAAATATCGGAAACCTTTATTTTTATAAAACGATCAAAACGACTTTAACGTTAAAATAAAATAATAAAGGAAGCTTATGCATAATTTTAATCCCAATGATATAACCATTATTCTTTTAGATATCGGCATTTTGCTCGGTTTTTCTCTTTTTCTCGGCGAAATCGCAAGAAGATACCGTCAACCAATGGTTGTGGGTGAAATTCTTGCCGGTGTTATTTTAGGACCGACCATTCTCGGCACATTGGCTCCAGAACTTTGGAATACGGTTTTTCCTGCACGTCATAACACATTGATAGCGATGGAGGGATTAACCACTATATCGGTTGTTCTGCTTCTACTTGTTGCCGGGATCGAAATAAGTCTTTCCTCTATTTGGAAACTGCGAAAAACTGCTTTTATCGTAAGTACGCTGGGTGTATTAGTGCCTTTTGGCCTTGGCTTTGGCGGCACATGGTTTTTTCCAGATTTTTTCGGGCTTGAATTTGGCGCCGACAAGTTAGCATTTTCGCTTTTTCTTGGTACCGCCCTTTCAATTACTGCTCTACCGGTGATTTCAAAAACATTGATGGATATGAGTCTTTCTAAAAGTGATATGGGTATGATTGTTATCGCATCTGCGGCGATGAATGACCTGATTGGCTGGATTATATTTAGTATCGTCATCGGTTTTATGACTGTAAGTATTGATAATGGTCCTAATCCCTATCATACAATTCTATCTGTTGTGATATTTACATTATTTATGCTTACTGTGGTTCGTTGGGTATTCCACCGAATTTTCCCTTGGCTCGAACGTAATACTGTCTGGCCCGGAGGTATTCTAGGATTCGTGTTTGCATTAACAATGATTGGCGGTGCGGCAACAGAATGGATTGGAGTCCATGCTACATTCGGCTCCTTTCTCATTGGTATTGCTGTAGGTGATACAGAACATCTTTCTGAAAGGACAAAAGATGTAATATCACAATTCGCCTCAAATATTTTCGCTCCGCTATTTTTTGCTTATATAGGACTGAGGATAAATTTTGTCGAGCATTTCGATTTACCACTCATACTTACTGTGTTTGGACTTGCTTGTGTGGGTAAAATTATCGGCTGTTCGCTCGGAGCCTTCTGGAGCGGGAATTCTCCATCAGAATCCCTATCAATCGGATTTGGGATGAACGCACGAGGTTATATGGAAATAATCCTCGGCCTTCTTGCGCTTGAATATGGTCTTATTAACGAAGAACTGTTTGTTGCGCTTATTATTATGGCAATTGGCACCACAATGATTTCAGGACCAATGATGGAATGGCTTGCCCGTGAGAAAAAACCGCTTAAAGTGGATGCTCTTCTTAAACCGCAGGGATTTGTGAGATGTCTCAAAAGCACAACGCCGAAAGCAGTAATTACTGAACTTGCGGCATATGCATCGGTTGAATCAGAACTTGAGGCAAAAAGAATTTTTGACGCCGTGTGGGAACGTGAGCAGATAATCGGCACCTCCTTAGGAAGCGGAATAGCTGTGCCGCATGCGCGTTTGATTGAAATAAGCGCTCCGGTAATTGTTGTAGGCATTTCCGAAAAGGGCATCGATTTCAAAGCTATCGACGGCGCTCCGGCTAAAATTATTTTTTTGTTGCTGACTTCCAGGCGCGACCAAGGCGCTCAGCTTCAGATCCTCGCCGATATCGCCCGCACGTTCAGCAATCCTGACATCCGCGCGAAAGCTCTTGAAGCGGAGGATTACGATTCATTCATCAGGGCGATTCGAGTCGAGGACGAATCTGATAAGACTCTTCACCGCACCTTAGCAAATGGTGCGTCGGCATGATTGATCATAATCGCTGACGGTTTCCCGTGCACACCGGCTTTGCTCACTGCTCGCACCCTGAGATCATTTCGGCCGGACCGAAGCAGCCATGTCCAGCGCTCACCAACTTTGTCCCACCCGCTCCCGTCAGTATCGACCTCGAAATGGGAAAAATTAGGCGTGTATGTCTCGAATGCAAGAAATAGCCGGTCGTTGCCGAATCCTTGCACAGCGTCGATATGCACCTTGTTGAGGTCGGGCCACATATCTGCGGGCTTGTCAGTATGCCATGAATACTGGCGTTTCGGCGGCGTACGGTCGTCGTACCAGTTGATATAACCGTCCCACGGCCACTTTGATAAGCCGTGCGAAAGCGGACGTGGATAAGGCTTTTCGTACCAGTTGTTGCGGGGGACAATACGCATGAACGCTGCGCAGATGAATCCTGTCAGTTTCGTGCCGTCCTGATGGGTGAGCGAACCGCGGTTCACCGGGACATCAGCGTCCTCGGGAAGGTCGACCCAGTTGATCATGTCTTTCATCCAGTCGATGGGACGGTCTGGAAAGAAATAATCAAGATACATGTTGTGCATTTCATAGAGGTTCAGCGGTTCGCCGGTCTCGAGATCGTAATGGTAATGGTTTTCAAGATCGGCGTCGAGAAATATCCATTTGCCGTACTCATCGTTCCATACCTCGCATATCTCATGTCCGACAATATTGACTAATCGCGCCTGCCAGCCGTAAGCCATGCACATACCTCCCAGCGTGTTGTTGAATTGGATACACATGCCGCCACCGCCGGCGTTGCCGACCCTGTCAAGGATTGAAAGCGCATCCCATCCCGGGTATTCCGGCATAGGGGAGTTATGGCGCCATCGCTTGGTTACATAGTCCAGCAGTTTCACCTGCGCCTCAAACTCGGTTCGCGATCCCGCTACGACCTCGTCGAGGTTTTCGAGTTCGCGAAGTTTTATAAATTCGGGACGGTCGTTCTTTTCCCATTCCCATTCGATGGAGGAATATTTGATCGGCGGATTGTCGACCTCCACAACATAGATATTTTCATGGGGAGGAATCCGTTCGTAGAGTTCCGCTTCAATTTCAGCGGATTCTATAACCGGGCTTTTCAGCGGATTCGTGGTGGAAAGTTCAGCTTTGAACTGTACGTATCTGCGGTTGAGTTCGGCGCCGCCGGTTTCGTATGCAACCGTTTCGCCCGCGCCGATATATTCGTAATCGCTCCATTTGTGCGAACGCGGATTCGGATCGGATCCTTTCCTGAAAAAATACTCGACCTTTGTTCCCTCCGGCACCTCAGAGTGTATGCTGAGATGCATTCTCCTAATCTCGCGCTGCGGAATGATCAATTCGTCTGAATCGCCTTTCCAGAGGTCGACCACAGGGCTCGCAAGCCAGCCTGATGTAACGTACCTGTCGAGACTGAGCCGGACCGTATATTCGGCCCGAGTCTGCCCGAGCGGGCCGAACGGGCTTTCATTCCATGTCTCGCCGCCGTCCGCGGATTTGAACGATGTTTTTCCCACTTCGGCGGGATTACCACCACCGGCGGCGAACTCGTCCGCCCGTGCTATGTATATTTCCCAGCCTTCATCTCGTGAGGATGCGCCAGTGCAGGAAAGCTCGATGATATTTTCGCCCTGTTGAAGCCACTGTGCCGGAAATTCCGTCCAGCGGTAGGTTTCCTGATTTTTTCGCGGATCCCAGTTCGGGACACTGGATTTATTTCCGTTAACTGTGAAATCGAGCGGTATTTCCCCCTGAGCATATGTGAAGACGACCAGATAAGCCTGTTCCGCCCGTGGATCGTCAAGGTGAAGAATTTTCCGAGCTCTGTTCTGACCCCAGATGACATCTGATGTTACACCCTTTTCGCTGCGCCCGGCTCCGGGGGCGTCGTTGTTGATAAGTTCCATATTGAAAAGGCCGACATTTCCGCCGGGATGACGCATCAGCATATGCATAAATCCCTTATCATAAATCATTTCGGCGTTTCCGCCCCAGGACGTTGTTACCATCTGTGCCGCCTGAGGCACAGATACCGCCGCACATAGGAATATAACACATATCATTGCGCTCTTCCGTATCATCGAAACCTCCCCCAAAAAAAATTTCTTAATTATTTGTTCAATGGATATATACAATAAAATTTCGTGAAAAGCAAACTGCAAAAGCATCTTATGTAAAGATATCGCATGCATATGCCGGATGGGAAAATACGAATATGGAGAAGCAGAGTTGTACGGCGTTATTTGATGCGGATATAGTTGCGGTATTCACCAATTTTGCGGTGAAAGATGTTGTTTTCGAGGAATGTCAGTACACGGACCCAGAATCGGTCGTGCTTGTGGTCTTTCTTGTTGGGTTTACCCGGTTTGATCTCCCAGTTCATCGACTCTATGCGCTCTTTCATGACCGCAGGATGTGTGCCGGTGAAACGCCGGCAGGTCTTGAGCGATCCGAAATCGAAATCGGCGGAATCGTTTGGATACCGGTCTTCAACCCATGACTTATCGTGATGCACCGATGACAGAGCAATCTGCTTTTTCATCATCTGAACCGGCGGGCGAACCCAGCCGTAATGATATATTTCAGCATCCGAATCGGTGACACGAAGCTTCCGTTTATCGATGCGGAATCCCTGAGCGCTTTCCCACGAGCGGACACCGATACCGTTGCGAACAATACGCACCTCTTTGGCATACCAGTTGTGCGCAACCTGATACAGATTGTATGACCCGTAAAAATGCACGTAATCGAAAAGCAGTCCCTCGACCACCGGCGTATCGTTATACTGCTCCATTTTTTCGCGGAGAACCGGCAGATAATTTTCATGTACGACTTCGTCCGCCTGAAGATAAAAACACCAATTTCCGGTGCAGGCGTCGAGCGCGATATTCGACTGAACCGCATTCACCGCGCCGTGAACGAAATGATCGGGGTTCCAGACGGTTTCTATGATTTTTAGTTTCGGATCGTCGATAGTTCGTATGAGTTCCGTGGTGCTGTCGTCCGAATCGCCGCATGCGATAACAAACTCGTCCACAAGCGGCAGCGCTGACCGTATCGATTCGACAACGGGATAATAGAGTTTAACCGCATTTTTGACAAAAGAAAATCCGCTAATTTTCATAACGGTCTCCGTTAGTACTTGAAAGCAGAATAAGTATGAATTTAATCACCATAATCCTGTCCGAATTCAGACCGAAATGCTGCCGACAGTCACTTCATTCACAAGATCGCGGTCTATAGTGAATCCCAGTCCCGGCCCCTCAGGCGAATTCATCATCCCCCCGCGGGAAAACTGAATTTCTTCAGTGCAAAGACTGTTTTTCAGAAGGTGCTTTCCGAACGATCCCTCGAGCCAGCGGAAAGAGTGGTTGCCCGCGGCGAGATGTGCGCCTGCAGCCGATAATATGCAGCTTTCGCCCACATGAGCCCCGAGCTGTATGTCGATGCCGTACTTTCGGGCGCTCTTTATTATATTCATAGAACCAATAATCCCGCCGCATTTTGAAATACGTACATTTACAATATCGCAGGCTTCATGTTCCGCGATTCTCCGGATCGAGGCGATAGAGTTCACAGATTCGTCGAGGGTAATCTGCATAAGCCCCAGCGATCTGAGATACGCGCTTCCCTCAAGATCGTTCGCCGCCAGGGGCTGCTCGACAGAAACAACTCCGATGTCGGCAAGCGCTCTCATGAAACATTCGGCGTTTGAACGGTTCCATGCGCAGTTTGCGTCGACACGTATCTCGATGTCGTCGCCGAAATAATTTCTGACACGATTTACCAGCCGAACAGGATCTTCGGCCTCGACTTTGATTTTCACATGTTTGAATCCGAAATCCTTCGCCTGCATGAAGTAATATTCGAATATTTCGTCGTCCATAAACGGCACAATGAGGCTGTAGCGCATGGGATCTGAATTTTTTTCGAGACCGACAATATCGGATGCAGACATATCCCATACCCGGCCTGCCAAATCGAGAAGCGCGAGTTCAACTGCACATAATGCAGCCGGATTCCGGCCCCCTGTTTCCGAGGCGGATAATTCATCGATGACGGCGCGAATCTCACCGGGAGAGGAAAACCGTTTTTCTTTGAGAATGGAGAGCAAGACAGGAGCAGTGTCGAGCACGGTTTCAATGGTCTCTCCAGTGACATATTTTCGCGGAATACTTTCGCCGAAACCTGAAAGGCCGGCATCGGATACAATTTCTACAAGAATGTTTTCGGTGAAAATCCGTGAAGCAAGATTATGAGATACGTTCATCCGGAATGCAAGTTTGATTCGTTTGCATTCCGCAGCGGCAATGGTAAACATGCCGGTATGTTCGGTCATACGGCCTCCGGACGCATTAAATGGAGCTTTTTCCATTGATACCACTGGTCGGGGAATTGCATAACAAATCGTTCAAGCGTTTTCAATATTTCCTCGCCTATATTCGTTTTGGCTGTTTCGATTTGTTCTTCATTCAATGCCGGTTCGCCGACCGGAACGATATTCATGCAATATCCTTTCCGGGTACGGACAATAAACGCGCAGAGGACTGTCGCGCCCGTCCGTCTGCATAAAACGTTCAGCGACCTGTCGAGCTTTATTTTCCCGCCGAACGCGTCAATGGTTTTATTCTTATGCGCTTTCCAAGCATCGACTTCATCGCATTCTGTGAGAAGCACCCGGCCCTGGTTCAGCGAATCGAGTACTTTATGCATGACATCGTTCGAATGGCAGTCGATCAGCTCCACATCGCCGCCTTGTGCTCGTTCCATCAGCGATTCTTTGAGCTGATGAGTCTGGAACGATACCGTCATGGAAACCGGATAATTGCGAAGATGAAGCGCGAGAGGCATAAATTCTACCGCACCGAAATGACCGGTGACAAGAACGACGCCGCCTTTTTCACGGGCGCGCTCGAGGTGTTCGAGTCCGGAATATTCCATTATTCTGCCGATTTCCTTTTTCAGTCTGCCGAGGTCGCGATATGCCATTGTCAGTTTTTCTGAATAATGGTTAAATATCCCGTCAAAGGTTTTACGAACCAGATCATGGGATGCATCGGCGCCTTTAAAAACGTTTCCAATGTTCCGTATGATAAGATTGCGCTCTTTCGAATTGATAATATAATATATTTTCCCCAATAAACGCAAATACCACATGGATAAAGATAAGGGGGCATGTTTGAAAAGAAACACATTTGGTGCTGATTGCAGGAAAACAGAAATATTCATAGCCTCAACTCCGGAATTATTTTCAAAATGATCTTTTTCTGGTCAGGGTATCAACTGCGCAAAGACAGTCTCAATAATAATTAAAGATATGCAAAACCAGTGCCAGTTTTCAGCATTGTTGTAATTGTTGTAAAATAAGGGTTTACAAAAATGTATCGAAAATATTGAATTTTATTTCTGAGCAAAAAATTCCTGCAGAATGAAACATTTTTCCGTGGACCTGCCACTTAAAATACCTGCATTACTTATATTATCGGTTGAAAACGGTTCGGATTAAATCAATAATATTATAATCGCTGTTTTTTGCTCAAAAAAAATCTTGGGGAGGCAAATGACATTATTGCAACATATTTAAATACTAATGTGCTCTCGTGAAGATTGCAGCTCAGGTGACTTACAATATCTATCTGTCAATTAAGCAGTGGGATAGTTAAACTCTTCCCGGTCATGTCGGGAGTAAGATATGAATGTACAGGTGATTAATAGTATTTCGTATAATCCTAATTGAATATAGGATGAAAATATGTGTCACGCAAGAATATTTAACGCAGATTCAGGTCATTTTTTTTCAGGAAACTGAGAAACGCATCATGGAATCCGGAAAGGTCCTCACCGGTGAGTGTCCGCTCTCTGAGACCGAGCCAGAAACGGAATGTGTAGCTTGTCTTGCTCTCGGGAAGTCCTTTGCCGTCATAAAGATACAGAAATTTATTGGATTTCAGTATTGGGTGTGAGAATTCCCCTATGGTCGCCGCCAGCTTATGGTAATTCGAGGATTTGTCTGCAAGAATCGAGAAATCCATCCATGATCCGGGATAGACGGAAATGTCCTCATAGCCGATCTCCGGATACGTGCTGCCCTCGAGTATGTCAAGATTCAGTTCGAACCATACGGCTTGTGTGCCTTTCTCAAATACCGGGAAAGTCTTGTCGGTCAAATAACCAATCAGACCAACAGTTTTTCCGTTACATCCTATATCCATTGTGGCATCTTGCGACCGCCAGGGTTTTGTGGGATTGGAACTTTTTGTAAACAAAGGCGATTCCGTGTTTGCAATAAGAAATATCTCCTCCACAGTGCCTTTGACAGCGAGAAAAAGGTTCTGAAGACTGCCCGATTTGTCGGTCTGATTTGCGATCCCTGCAAGGTAAGTGAATTGGTTGCGGCCGTCTTTCGTGAGGTGGAATACGTTGCCGATTTCGTAGATTGAGAATCGGTCCCTGTGAAGAAAATTTGTGTCTACCAGTTTAAGCAGGTTCGGTATAAGTTCGCGGCGAAGTTTGTTTTCAGACTCGGTTGCCGGATTCTCAAGCTCAAGCACGTCTTTGGGATCGTATCCGATGCGTGAAAGCCAGTTATTGTCATACCAGCTATAGGTTTGCACCTCATTGTATCCCCGGGCGGCGCTGAGAAAGTTTCTTATTTTCTGCTGTTTCTGAAGCTCGGCATTAAATATATAGGGCCGCATTTCGACATTCGGCATGGCAACCGGAATATTGTCATAACCGTAAATGCGCGCAACTTCCTCAATGATATCGTTCGGAATGGATATATCACGTGCGCTCCGATAGCGGGGTATTGTCAGGTTCAGTTCGTTCCCAGTACAATGGCATCCGAAACCGAGGGATTCGAGAATCCCGACAATCCGCTCGTCGGGGATATCGGTGCCGACAAACCGCCGTATCATGTTCATTGTCATTGATAGGGTGCGGTTCGTTTCACCCGTTTCGCTGTCCGATGTCAGGCGGGACATAACCGTTGCCTCCTGACCTGCGATCTCGAGCAGCCGGACAAACCGTCTGATCGACACGCCCATGTGATAAGGAGGCTGTCCTTTTTCGAACCGCATGCTCGCGTCCGAACGCAGCCCGAGTCGAAGCGATGTACGACGAATACGCGCGGGATTGAAATTGGCGCTTTCAAGCAAGAGCCGCGAAGTCGTATCAGTGATCTCTGTTTCCTCGCCGCCCATGATGCCGGCGATGGCAATTGGTCCGGTATGATCAAGTATCATGAGGTCATCGGGATTCATGGCGCGGTCGACACTGTCAAGCGTCCTGAACGTGCCTTTTGAACCGAACGGGGCGACAATAATATCTCTCACCCGTTTACCGTCAAACGCATGCATGGGCTGGCCGATCTCGCACATGATATAATTGGTGAGATCGACCAAAAGGTTGATCGGCCGGAGCCCAATGGCAAGAAGGCGGTATTGAATTTCAATCGGGGCAAACGCCGGTTTCAAACCGTCGATATCGAGGCAGCTATACCCCGGGCAGTTCTCCAAATCCTCGATTTTCACCGGAATGGCCGGAAGATGTTCCCACGCGGAGGAATCGGCGCAGTCGAGCGGTTTTAGTTCGGCGCCGAAAATCGCCGCAAGCTCGCGCGCGAATCCATAATGCCCCCAGAGGTCGGGACGGTGCGTGATGGTTTTGTTGTCGATATCGATAATATAATCCACAGCCGGCACAAGCTCCGAAAGATCGGTTCCGGTCGCAACCGAATTGGGAAACGCCATAATGCCGAGGTGTGAATCGCCCCAGCCGAGTTCTTTCGGGCTGCAGAGAATTCCACTGCTCAGTTTGCCGTACACGTCCTGCTTTTTAATCTCGATTCCATCTGCGATGTTAGTTCCGGGAGCGGCAAAGGAAGATTTCATTCCGATAGCGGCATTTGGGGCGCCGCAGACAGTGGAATATGTGTCTGATCCGATGTCGACGGTGACATAGTTAATATTATCGTGACGGCCATCCTTGGTATCAATCGGTTCGATATTCACAATCTCACCGACAACAATTCCCTCGGTGAACCGTTTCAGTTCGTGGACACTTTCGACCTCGGCGGTTGCCATGGTCAGTTCATGACCGATTTCTTTCGATGTTAGGTTGGGGATATCAACATACTGCTTCAGCCATTCAAGCGATAATTTCATGCGCTATCTATCCTTTGCTCATTTTTTTCATATATTGTTTTATTCCGAATTATACCGGTATTTTCAATTCAGACTGACGCGGTAAACTGTTCGAGCACACGGAGGTCGCCGTTATTGAACAGTCTGATGTCTGGTATACCGTATTTCATCATCGCAAGTCGGGTCAGTCCCAATCCGAATGCAAAACCGCTCCATTTGTCGGGATCGATACCGCCGAAACGGAGTACATTGGGGTGGACAAGCCCGCAGGGCAAAAGCTCGAGCCATCCCTCGCTTTTGCATGTCTTGCAGCCGTTACCGCCGCAGATGAGGCATTTAATATCGAGCTCGAATCCCGGTTCGACAAAGGGAAAATATCCTGGCCTGAGCCGCGTTTCGACATCGCGTTTGAATACCTGGGAAAGCAGAAGCTTCATCACACTGACAAGGTTTGCGATCGAAATGGCTTCCTCGATCATCAATCCCTCGAGCTGATAAAACGTATTCTCATGGCTCGCGTCGATTGTTTCATAACGGTAGCATCTGCCGGGCGCAATCACCCGCATGGGAGCGCCGTATTTTTCCATCGCTCGCACCTGAACCGCCGAGGTCTGGGTTCTCATAACCATGCCGTTTTTGAGCCAGAATGTATCCTGCATTTCGCGGGCCGGATGATCGAACGGCGTATTGAGCGCGTCGAAATTATAATGCTCGGTTTCCACATCGAAACCGGTCTCGATATGAAATCCCATGCTGATAAATATCTCCTCAAGCTCCATCCTGATAAGCGAGATCGGATGAATCGAGCCGATGGTATGACCGGAACCGGGAAGTGTCATATCGATCGTACGGGCTTTATGTTTCGGAGTGGTGTCGCCCACAGCCTTTTTCAGTTCAGCGATCTTGGTCTCCATCAGGTTTTTCAGCTCGTTAAAACCTTTGCCGAATGCCCCCCGTTTTTCGGGAGAGAGAGACTTGAAATCAACACCTTTACGGAATTCCGCAAGAAGTCCTTTTCTTCCCAGAAACCGGTTGTTGAGTTCCTCGATACTTTTATGATCGATGGCTTTTTCCGCCTCGTTCAGAAATTGTTCTTTTAATTCTTCCAGACTGTTCACATAGCCTCCGGAATGTTTTTGTTGCCGTATCTGTATCGTTTGACCGCGTGTAAGCAGATGCAAATCGTTTTATCCTGTAACAACTCATAATATACATTATCGCAAAATACGAATCAAATCAATTATTGCCGTATACCATTTGTGTAAGATAAAACTGAAATGGACATTTGATGGTCAAATCCTGTCCGGTTTCTTAACTCACCCCGCGCGAATGATTCGGTCATAAAACGAATGCATGCGGCGCGCTCCCCCTCTCTAAATCTTAGAGAGGGGGTAAGGGGGGTGAGTTTAAACAAGTCGTTAAACGATCACGTGATTTTATCCTTTAACGGATTTACCGAATAATTTTTACCATATCCTCATTACTGATATGCCTCGAATACTATTGGAAAAAAGACAGGAGCCGAGAGAATCAGCTCCTGTTCAGAATACGATTGTATGGAGAACGTTAAAACGGTTCCCAGGAGGTGATATGTCCAATAAGCGGCGTGAACGGCGGCTGGCCGGACGGTGTAGCCAGATCGGGATCGTAACTGTAGATACGGGTCGGTGGATCGTATCCGGTCCGTTGTACCCAACGAAGCTTTCCGTCTCCAGGGACAACATCCGAATTGTCGAGATTGTTCGCCATAACCGCACCGCCGAGATGGATAGTTGATCCGTATTTGGTGAGTGTGTCCCCGCTCCAGCGTTCGAGAAGATCATCGCAGTTTGCCCAGGGATCATTGCTGTTGTCTGGATTGTTGAATCCAGCGGCCGTTTTGTTGTCCCAATTGTCATAAATATTTCTGTTGCTGTCGTCGTAACGGTGGTCGTCGTCGCGATCGACCCAATTGTACTCGTCGACTGTCGGGGCACCGTCAACAAGCGCTGCATTGACCGTAGTGCTGACTGCATTAGGCCGTCCAGCGCCTCTGCTGTTGAACCTGGCGGGATTGGAATCGTTCCAGTTGTTACTCAGAACATAAATACGGTGCCTGGTCATGATGTTCATACCCTGCTTGTTGACCGTATTAATATCGCCTTTGGTGTAGATCGTTGAATTGCTTGTTATCGACAATCTGTTGCCGGCAAGATCCGAGGCATTATAGAACCGTGTCGGTGTCAAGCAATATATCAATCCGTTCGCCGGAAAGTCTCCGGCTGCAATCATCGCAGCAACATCGATATCCATGACCGTATCGGTCGCCTGTTCATTATAATTATAAATATTTGCGCTCGTACACCAACCGTACATACCGGCAGATGTGCCGTCGATGACGAGATCGGCATTTACATTATAGTACCCCCCGGGATCGAGATTCTGAACCGGCGGCGGTGATTTAAACGGCACAAAATCACGTACAACGCCGCCCCAGAGCGCCCGGGCGCCGGTCGCCGGATCATTCCAGTCGGGATTCAGAGATTCGAACGCATTGCCCTCAGTTCCTGGAGGGATTCCCGATTCCATCGTCTCCCAGATACCTGAATCCTGCGCATTCACCGTAATATCGCATTGCCCCGGCGGTCCCTGGTCGGGACGGCCCCAGGCGTCGCGGCTTCTGATAATCAATTGCGTCGCAGTTACCGAGGACGAGTTGATTCTCAGAGTCGATCCGGTCGGCCGGATAAACAGGTTGCCGTTCGCGTGCACTTTGCCTTTGATCTCCTGCGAGGAGCCGCGGACAAACTCACCCATGTCGCGCGCCGCGAAATACGAAAACTGGAACATCCCCTCAAGTTCGCCTTTCGCGCGCACCCGTTTCGATATGGTGTCGTACCATCCCTCACATTCGATGACGAATGAATTATTCGTCGAATAATAGGCGCAGAATTTAAATCCGTGAGGAAATTCGGTATCAACAAGCGGATCGTACGCGTCACCCGTCTCCCATTCCCACACATAGTAGCCGTCGCCGTCGATGTAATAATTATCGAGGGTGGTGTCGAGCAGACGTTCCCCGTTTTCCGGCGCCGCTTTATTGAGCGTATGAGTGGTTTTCAGGTAACCAGCGTTGATAAGCTCACGGTAAGCGACTTTTGCACCGACCTCGGCCATGTTCATCGCCTGTGTCGATTTTTCGAAATTTCTCGAGAGCGCATTGTTCGTCCCGGTGCTGACAATCACACCGACACTGAAAATGGTCAATGTCATCATAATGACAAGCACCAATAACAGCGCGAACCCCTCATCATTTTCGTTCCGATAATTCATAACGATATATCCTTGTTTTCTATTCGTTATACGCAATAACAACGTTTTTTGGTACAACGACCGATTTCAATTCAACCCTGCTGTGCGCGTCCCCATACTCCGGATCGGTATATCCTGCAATCTCGACAGGCGATTTGAGCCGGAGCAGAATCTCAACCATCCTTATATCCATAAGATCGGCAGGCTCATCGACCCACGCGCCGTTTTTCAACTGAAACCTGATCTGGAAATCGTCGATATCGCCGGCGAGAATCATCGGATCGTATGCCTGCGTTTGTACCATAAGATTCATTCTGCCGTCGTCATCGGTCTCCGCAAAAAAGCTGTAATGGGTAACGACCGTAATAATACTATCTTCAGGATAAGCATTATTGAGATTGTTGGACATGTTCCAAGGCGGAAAGGTCTGATGCAAGAGATACAAAGCGTTCAAGTCCGTCACAATGAACAGGTCCTGCCAGCCGTTCGGTGGATAGGAAATAACAATAAGATCGCCGATTTCTATCCCTGTGGAATCGGTTACTTTGACCTGCGATCCGGAATTACCCATTTTCTGATCTGTGGAAATGACCAGCGACCGGAAACTTCCCAGTACGCATAAAGAATCCGGCCCTAATCCGCCGTCGAAATTCTCAAGAACCTGCCAGCCCGAAGTCGGCGGAACACCGTTCCCGGCGAGTTTCACATGCTCGTTCAGGAAATTCACGGCATATCGAAGCTCCTGCTGCATTTCGGCGTTTTGACGCATGAGATTGAAATTTTTTGTCTGCGTCAGGAAAAATCTGAACGCGCCTGTCATGATGATGATTCCGAGCACACCGGCAACAAGAATTTCCGCCAACGTCATACCGCGTTCGTTTTTATATATAAGGTGCAGTTTTTTGGATAGTGTTTTCATAATATTATCGCCTTCGTAATTGTTGCCGACTCAATTGCTTTCATCGATACACACCGCCGTGAGCGTTACCTCTTGTAACTCCCCTTTGGCATCATCCCATTGAACGATTGAGGTGATGAGTTTCGCCTTTTCGATGGGATTAACATCTTCAATATCCCATATCTGGGTAAAAATTCCGGTTGAATCGCCGGTTTCGTCCACAGGATTCAAAGGATTTTGGTAAGTGCCCTCGGCCATATTCGAACTCATATAGCCCTCATTCAACAAAAATTCGATTTTGTTCTGGGCAAGAATAACTGCCTGCGTTTGTTTCTGGCTGTGAAAATTCTGGCTCAGAATCTGAGACACGACACTCGCAAACATGGCAATAGCAACTAGCAGAATGGTCGAGGCGGAAATGATTTCTATGAGAGTAAAGCCTTTTTCCTGTTTGATATCCGTCATTGGTTTGTCTCCCTGATTCGTCCCGAAATAAACGTGACTTCAACTTTGGTGGTGTCCGACTCCGCATTGACTATCTCGATGAGTCCGGTCGATTCACCGGTAGGCAGACAGTTCTTGTCGAGTTGCCCGTATTCGTTAAACACCGCAAGGTCGTTTAAGAATGTAATTTGGCTAAACCGTATCTCATCGTCAAGCGCATATGGATTTCCGAAATCCTCAGTTGTGCCGTAGGGATCGCGTTTAACCTGATAAACCCCGTTGTCGAAATCAAACTGTACGCCGTACTGAACGCCTTCGTTTATCGATTTCATCCGTGACAGATACAATGAAGAGGTAACCGAAGTAGTAGAAGCGCGAAGTTTGTTTCTCTCGAACATTAGATCCATCTGCGGAATCGCAATTGCGCTCAGGATCGCAATTGCGATAAGTACAATCATCATTTCAACAAGCGTAAATCCCTGTTCGTTTCGCATGTTCATGGCGCACCACTTCATATTTGAACGGTGAATGGTCGTTGTGTTTTCGAAAGTAAAATAACTTATATTATATAATATAAATGTGATTCATGTAACAAAATGAAAAATATTTATCATTTTTTTGAAATCGGCACTTCCTATTCGACTGATTTTAATCAAACCTCTATCAGTAAAATATGTATTTAACATCTATAATAATAAAGAAATGGAGTTTACGAAAGCTATATTCTCTTTCTGCAATAATACAATGCTCATTTATTTTTACTTGTTTAATATATAAATGTTGCAAAAAGTATGCCGTAAATATATTATAGAAAAGAGCTTGGGGTCCGAATATACGTTTGAGAATCGCACAAAAATGTGTTACTTTGTACCAGCATTGGCAATGAAAGGAGCATGCAATTCATGATAGCCGCTATCGGAATTTCGGTGATTGATCATATTATGGTTGTGGACGGTTTCAGCGGTACCGAGGGATCTTTTCATGCCGATCGATATCTCATTACGGGAGGCGGCATGGCTGCGACCGCCCTCTGTGCCGCCTCGAAACTCGGATCGAGGACACGTCTTTTTTCGCTTGTGGGGAACGATTTAAACGGCCGGTTCATACAGGATGAGCTTGACGGTTTCGGTGTCGATACAGTAGGAATCGCGGCGCTTCCGGGAAAATCCTCGGCTGCGGGAATTATATTGGTCGACCGCAATAACGGCGAGAAACAGTTTTATTCTGAGCGCACGAAATCCGTATACGATGAAACGGGCTGTCTGCCGGAATTTGATGTATCGTTGCTTGAAAGTGCAGACGTACTGCTTCTGGATGGTCATTGTATCGAACATTCGCTTGTTGGTGCACGGTATGCGAAAGCAAACGGGATTCCGGTTGTTGCGGATTTCAAACGCATGTATGATGGTGTAGAGACGTTGTTCGGCTATATCGATTATTTTATCGTTCCGGCATTTTTTGCCCGGGAGATCACCGGGGAAGATTTGATCAATAATGTGCTGAAAACACTAAAATCGATACAGGCGGGCATTCCGGTTGTCACACAGGGCGCTGACGGTGGAGCATATCTCGACGGCAGCGAGGTCAGGCGGTACGAAACGTTCGATATCGACGTCGTGGATTCGACCGGCGCAGGGGATGCGTTCCACGGCGCGTTTTGTCATTTTCTGTCACGGGGCGCATCATTCGGGCAGTGCCTGAATCTGGCCTCGGCTGTCGGCGCACTGAACTGCAGGTCGTATGGCGGACGCGACGGGTTGCCGTCGACCGAAGAGCTGTCGCGGTTTCTCCGTAAAAAGGGCGTATCGTATCGTGTGCCCGAATAGCCGTTGCACTAAAAAGCGATTATTCAGTAGAAAAGAATAACATTGGGAAAACAGGTATGTTTTTATTATATTAAACTTTATGTAAGAACTCAGGAACACCGGTTTGGCAAATCGTTCATTATATAATTCCATATCATGACTCACAAGGAGATTTCATGAGCAACAAGCATAAACGAAGAAGCGAAATCAGACGGAGACGGCACAGACAGGAAAAAAGGAAGAAAAAGCTGAAAAACGAAACCATCGCCAAAGCCAAAGATAAAAAAGCGGCCTTGTCAAGCTGACATACGTTCGAATGTGTCAAAAACAAAACCAGCCGAATATTTCCTCTGCTGACGGGAAATCATCCGGCTGGTTTTTGTAATTCGGTAATAGAAACGAATCAACGGACGTTATGCCTTACCCTCTTTCCATTCGAGCTGCCAGTCGATACGGTCGTGACGTTTATAGTAGATCGAATGTTCTTTCGGGTCAGGGCCGATGACATTGATTTTGCTCCGGTCGCCCTGTCCGATGCCCGCGTTTGCGCACCATTGCAGATATCCCACATCCCCGTAATCGATCTCCATGAGTTCGAGACCGATACGGTCGACCGCGACAACGTCCGGGCCGGCGATGATAACGCCGTGCTCGACCGGTGTTCCGCCCGTGGGACCGTTACCCTCCATGCCGACGATACCGTCGATCACGGTGAATTCGGGACGGACATTTTGGGCGAGCTGGAACATGTTGAAATTGATACCGGTCGCACCCTGGTGCATCTTCCGTTTTTCAAACTGATTCTCTATGTATCGCGGATCTGATTTCATCACATTCAGCGGACTGCCAAGCAGCATGTTCTTGAAACCAAGCGTAGCGACGACGCTATCATGCGTTTTCATCCGCGCAAGCGACATAATATACACGTCCGGATTGAGGTAATCGTCGATTATCTCAATACTGAGCGGATGGCCGGTTCTGTCGGCGATCCATAGGGTGGAGGATGTTCCCGCATTTAGGTCATATAGCTCCACATTGTATTCATTGCGGAGGTAAAAATAACCGTACTCCTCGAACGTATACATGGTTCCTCTCGGCGAGGCGGTCGATTCGCCGATGTAGATTTTTTGGTCGGTGATTTCTTTCAGCATATCGAGCACGCCGCGGAGCTGATCGGGATCGGATGCGCACAACGGATTACCGTCCCACACATTATTCGGTTTCAGGAGGATTCGTTTTCCTCTGATTCCGCGTTCGATCTCGCTTTTGAACGGTTTCAGGGCATTATATACCGCTTCACGGCGGTCGACACCTGCAACCAGCGAGACGTTCGTTTCTGCGGTGAGTTTCTGTGCGGAAACCGGTTTTGTCGAAACAGCCGTTCCGAGTGCAAGACCCGCTGTCCCGGCTGCAGTATGTTTTATGAAATCTCGTCTGCTATGTTTCATACGTTTCCTCCCGTTTGGTAGAGATGGTGTGACCTTGTATTACATTCACTATATAAGCATTAAACACACGAACAGAACTATTGATTCAATATAATGCAAAAAAATGCGCACATCATGAACAATGTACGCATTTTAATGAATGTTTCAAAAGCTCAGAAGTGTTACACAAACCTAAGGCTTCCCGCAATCGCAAGCCGCCGTGTCCGGCAGAAATTGCGTGGTGAGGTAATACCTTCGCCGGTCGGAGTTGCGATAGTAAACGCGAGATACGCCTCACCGTCATCGGGACCATCACCCTGCGTACTGTAGCCGTTGGACACGACAATGCTGGTGTTCATGACACGGGCGAATTCGGTGATCCTGTTCATATCCTTGGAATGGATCACCGCAGTGTGTCCGTAGCCGTGCTCGGCATCGTAACAGCATTTCACACCTTCCTCGAAATCTTTCACCCGCACAACCGGCAGCATTGGCATCATCTGTTCCTCGCGGACAAAGATATTGTCCTTGCCGGTCTCGGCGAATAGCAGTTTCGTTCCCTCGGGAATATTCACTTTCACCAAATCGGCGAGATATGATGCACTTCGGCCAACCAGATCGCGGTTCAGCGCATGTCCACCCTTGCCGTCCGGAACGAATGCCTTGTCGGTCAGCAGCTTGAAACAGATATCGTCAATCTTGACCGCGCCCGCGCGTTCCAGCGCCAGCATAAACTTATCGAACACCGAATCGACGACAAACGCTTCCTTTTCGGCGATGCACAGGATATTGTTATCGAACGAAGATCCAATGATGATGTCTTTCGCCGCTTTATCGAGATCGGCGGTTTCATCCACCAGCACAGGAGGATTGCCCGGTCCGGCGGCGACCACTTTCTTGTGGGTCGACATGGCAGCTTTCACTACACCGGGGCCGCCGGTAATAGATAGTAGGGGAATGTCGGGATGCGCGAACATGGTGTTCGCTGTTTCGATGGTTGGATTCTGCACGCAGGTAAACAGGTTTTCGGGGAATCCTCCGGCGACGACCGCACGGTGACAGACCTGAAGTCCGTATGCGGTGACTTTCTTTGCCCCCGGGTGCGCGTTAAATACGATCGTATTGCCGCCGGCAAGCATGATGATCATGTTATTTATCATGGTCGGCGTCGGATGCGTAGAGGGTGTAATTGCTCCGATAACGCCGTAAGGGGCGAATTCCTCTAAACATACACCTTTTTCGCCCGACCACGAGCGCGATACAAGGTCCTCGGTTCCGGGCGTGTTTTTCGCGCAGTTTTTATGTTTGAGGATTTTATCCTTGTAGTCGCCCATGCCGGTTTCTTCGTAGACCATGCGGCTGAACTCCTCGGCATGATCTTTCATCACCATGCGGAGAATACCGATCAGCCGTTCACGGTCACGGATACTGAATTTCCTGAATTCGACAAACGCCTGTTTCGCCGCGGCAATCGCGTCTTCCATCTTCTCAAACACGCCGTTGTCGCCTTTGGGGTGACTTGGGACGGGCGCTCCGAATGTCGGGGTTGTCTGAGCGGGTGACGGGATACCTGCAGGTGTGGCGCTTGCTGCGGAACCTCCCGATGGAGGAACAACGTTCTCCACCACCGATTCCACAATTTTTCTGATTTGTTGCTCATCTATCATCGCTTTACCTCGCAGACTTTGTTAATATTTGTTGCGGCGGATTCAGCCGTTGATCAGATCGCCCAGGTCGGCATGCGGGCTAGCAATTACCTGAGTGGACACAACCTCGCCGACACGTGCCGCAGCTTCTGTTCCGACCTCGACTGCGGATTTGACCGCGCCGACATCGCCGCGCACCATGACAGCAATATATCCGCTTCCGGTTTTACGGTATCCGACGAGGCTGACCGACGCCGCTTTCAGCATGCTGTCCGCAGCCTCGACAACGGCGATGAATCCTCTGGTTTCGATAAATCCCAATGCTTTTCCTGATTCAGCCATAACAGTTCTCCTTTGGTTGAGTATTGATTTATTCGTTGAGTTCTTTCATAATCTTTTTTGTGATTTCCTCGATGAGACCGTTCCGCTCTTCCGCAGTGCTTTCCTCATGGCTTTCGGTGCCGGTGCATTCGCCGCAGCTCACGCATGCGGAACCGCCGATTTTGATACCGAACTGATCGCGGATTTCCTCAAGTTTTCTGACATTCGGTTCGCTGATCGGTTTCATCCCGCCGAGCTGATATGCAGTAAGCGAAATAACCGCAAAATGTTCTACACTTTCCATCTTGTAATACGCCCCCATGACATCCTTTCCAACCGTGATTACACCGTGATTGGCGAGAAGAATCGCATCGTGGCAGAGGAGCAGTTCGGAAATGGAATCCGATAGCTCAGTGGTCGAGGGCGTGCCGTATGCGGCGAGCGGAATCCTGCCGAGCGATATGATAATCTCCGGCAGTGTTTTGAAATCCAGCGGAATATTCGCCACTGCGTAACCGGTGCTCACCGGCGGATGAGCGTGCACAACCGCACGGACATCGTCACGGCGCCGGTATGCCTCGAGATGAATCTTAATCTCCGAGGAGGGTTTCAGGTAACCGTCTCTGATGTTGCCGTCCATATCGGTTTTGATGAGCATATCCGGTGTAATAAATCCTTTTGATACGCCGGTGGGCGTGCAGATAACATATTCGTCGCCGAGGCGCATGCTTATGTTACCGTCATTTGCCGCAACCCAGCCCTTGAGCCAGGTGCGCCGTCCCACCTCGCAGATTTGCTCGCGAATTTCTTTTTCCTGATTGTCCATAGTGCCTTTATTAGGTTTAGAAGCCGTTACATGCCGGTTTAAGATATTAGCTGTTTACAACTTTCACCGTTTCACGGGCGACAATGATTTCCTCGTTGGTATCGATCACCAGTGCGGCGATTAACGAATCTTTTGCATCGATACGCTCTCTATTTTCTCCATTTGCAACTTTATTTAGTCTGAATCCGAGAAAATCGAGATTGGCCAGAATATCGGCCCTGAACTGCGGATTGTTCTGTCCTGTCCCGCCGGAGAAACAGATGGCGTCGATCCCGCCCATAAGATAAATGTACGATCCCACATAGCATTTGATATCGTAAACATACTTGTCATACGCCAGTTTTGCCTGTTTGCTGCCTGCCGCGATTGCCTCGAGTACGTCCCGCATATCACCGGAGGTGCCGCTCAGTCCTTTCATGCCGGCGCGATTGCTCAGCTCTTCGAGCGCCTCGTCGAGAGAGATGCCTTTCTTCTGCATTATGTACGGCACAACAAACGCATCGATATCCCCGGTCCGTCTCGACTGCATAACGCCCGTTTGTGCGCTGAAACCCATGGACGTGTCTATCGAGACGCCGTCCTTGAATGCGCATACCGATGAAGAACCGCCGAGATGGCATGCGATGATTTTATGTTTTTTCGGATCGAGGTGAAGCTTTCTTACCGTTTCGCCGGTCAGATACCTGAACGATGCGCCGTGGAAACCGTACTTTTTCACTCCGTACTTCTCGTACCATTCATAGGGCGTGCCATATACTGTGGCGTATTCCGGCTTGTTCACATGGAAACCGGGCTCGAATACGCCGACCAGTTTTTTGCCGGGCATAAGCTCCGCAAACATCCGTATCGCTTCGAGATAGGGAGGATTATGTGCCGGAGCCATGTCGATATAGTTCTCCATCGCATGGAGCACTTTTTCGCTCAACAACACCGAACCGTTTTCCTCGCCAGCCTGCACTGTTTTGAAGCCGACCGCGTCGACCTCGTCGAATGAGCCGATGATCTCCGTTTTCAGGAATTCGAGCCCGTGCTGAACAGCGGCGCGCTGATTCATGATCGGCGTTTCCTCTTCGCGGATAAGCGTGTCCATACCGCGGTAATAACTGGCGCGGGCATTTACACTCCCTACACGCTCGACATGCACACGCGCAAGAACATTTTCGAACGCCATGTCGATGAGTTGGAATTTAAACGATGTCGATCCTATGTTGCAGACGATTACTTTCATTTGTTTTTATCCGGTAAAACGAATGTTTTTTTTTCCTATAGGGGATTGATTAATAAACCCCTGCACTACATCCTCTGTGCCTTTCATTTACATATCGATACTGTCAACAATTGCCAGTATATTCGCGTCCGAGCCGGTTTTATCCGGAAAGAACGCGTAGGCCGATTCAGGCCCTCCCTCATAGACAACGAGCTGATTTTCACCTGCGCCGACATAATCGAAAGATATAAAGAGCGTTCCTTCCTTGTCGACATCCCGTGCATCGACCTCCTCGACAACTCGGAGCTTTTTCCCCGTAATCGCCGGCAGTGTTTTATTTAATACCAGCGATCCTTTTACACGGCCAAGAAACATGAATTTTATTTCCTTCAATTGTTCAAATTATCTATAAACTGTAAGTAAAAAAGATATAAAACCTCTGTGAACTCTGCGGCAAATAATTATTTATGTTATTCCCCGGTAAATCCTTTCAAAACCGCCTCAGGATTCGACACCGAATCGATCACAACAACATTCGCGCCAATATCGACCCGCGCAGCACGGGCGTCCATTGTCTCACGGCAGTGGACGGCGCGGATATTCTTGTTACGGTTCGCATAGATCGGCGCCTGCATACCTGTTTTCTCGATACACACACCGAATGCCGATGTCCCGGAAGTAACAGACGTTCCCAGCGCATTCACCGCCGCCTCGTGCGATTTTCCGACAATTTCATTAAGATTGAAACCTTTGGATTGAAGGAAATTTTTCACAACCGAACAGTCGCCCGGAAAATCGGGAGCCACAACCAGTGCAACATTGACCGCATTTCTGCTTTCGGTTACCGGGCTGCCACTCGCCGACGGCATGTCAACCTTATTCAGCGTGATGCCTTTTTCGCGGGCATAATCGTAAGCAAGCGGAGTAATCACTGCGTTCTTACGTACCGTGATGGTTTGTCCGGCGAAATTCTCGAGGTCACGTTGGGAAATGATCTGCTTACCGGAGAGATCACTCGAACCCACCGTCTGCGAGGCTGTAGCCGGGGCAATCGGCGGTAACGGTTTCGCCGGAGTGAATGCCGATGGGGATTTTACACCGCTTGACTGTCCCGGTGAGGACTGTTCAATCGTGACACCGCGCAGCGCAAGCACCTGTTTTACTTCTTTGATTATCGCGTCAACTAATTCGTCTCGATTCATGTATCACCCGTTGTTATGTATGTTAACGTCCGTAAACTTTGTCGATTATACCGCCGAGCCACGCCCGTGCAGGGACCTGCGGATCGTTGTGAAGCTCGGTCATATAGATGCCGTCCCAGCTCAGAATGACATGATCGCCCTTGCCGACACCAATGCAGTCCTCGACGATTTCCGGAATGCCGTCCGGCTCGCCCTTGGCGTCGAGCACCTGCACGACCATGAGTTTTCGCCCCCTGAGCGAGGGATGTTTTATTGTTGATGTTACACTGCCGAGTACTTTCGCTTCCCGCATGTACCGTATTGTTTCCTATATAAGATGTTTGATGAGTTCAGGATTGAGCGACGGTATCACCACCGCTGAAATTACGACTCCTTTGTCTTTCACATTCTCAAGCGCCGCATCCATCGCCGAGCGTAGATTCTGAAGCGATCCGGTCACAGTGACATACGATTTCCCGGCAAGCCCTTTCCCGAGTCTCAGTTCGATTATATCGACCTCGGCTGTTTTGACCATGGTATCTGCCCCTTCTATTGCATCTGTCATGGTCATGGTCTCGAATATCGCGACACCGTCCCTGATATTTATATCGTTCGGGCAGTAAAGTGCCGACACAACGCTCTCATGTACACGCGGGATGACCAGCGAATCGAGAAAATTGAAGTCGGCGATACTCTCGGCAATATCGATCGCGGACTTTACCGCATCCACATCGCCGGTAAACAGTATCTGATAACGCCCCGGGCAGTTCGGTGAAGAAAGGAGGATTTCGATGTCGGTGTTTTTCGATATCAGATCAGCCGCCTCGATACCCTTACCGATACTGATATATTCAAGAAATCCGATACAGATACTCATCAGCCGCTTCTCCCTATTGTAATAGATACATCGGTTACACTCACCACACGGCCGTTGATGGAGGCATGTACCTGTGCCCCGAGCGCCCCGGAGGGCACCTCGCCGATAACATCGCCGGCATTAACCGTATCGCCCTCTTTTACAGCAGCAGTGCACGGCGTTCCGATATGTTGTTTAAGCGGGATACTGACTCTTTCAGGAATGAACGATCCTGCAGAAACATATTCGGTTGAGCCGAGATAATTTCCGAGTTCGAGTTTAAGCGCATATTTTTTCGCCGATATCTTACGGTGGTCGAACATCGAATCGTCCAGAGCCCGTTTTGAAAAATCGAATTTCAATCCGGCTTTTACTATCGCATCCTTGACCATAGCATAGACCTTGTTGGGTGACAGTCCGAAAATGCAGGCGTATTGTTCGCATATCCCGCATTGGCAGCATAGCATCGCCTCGGAAATCATTTCCTCGGTGAACGGGTCGAGATTTCCGGTTTCAATCTTCAGTAAGATATCGTCAATCAGCCATGAATAGCTCATTATCTTGGCCGGAGAGATTGGATGCCCCATGGCGTTCCGTGGGCAAAGGATCGTGCACTCCTGACAGGTGCAGCACATTTTTGCCCGCAGTTTGGTGATCCGCACCGGTTGGCGTTTCAACCGAATAACCGTATGATCCGGTGGAAGTACAATAATCCCGCCGAGCGTTTTTGTCACCGGATCGTCCGCACTGCCGATCGTACCCATGATCGGCCCGCCAAGTACAACCTCGTAATCTCCGCATGTTGCACCGCCGGCAAATTCGATTAACTCACGGATCGATGCACCCATTGGAACCTCAGTTGTCAGCGGCCTCGCAACCGCTCCGCCCACTGTAACCAACCGCGAGATAACGGGTTTGCCGTCCAATGCATCGGCGATCTGTTTTAGTGTCGCTACGTTGCTGACAGTGACACCGGCCATAAAGGGGAGTCCGCCGGCGGGAACGATACGCCCGGTAACCTGTCGGATCAGTACCATCTCGTCCCCTGCGGGATACGTGTTCGCAAGACGGACGACCTCGATATCCGGTTTGTCTGCAACAGCACGCTCGATAGACTGCGCCGCCTCCGTGTTCTTTTCCTTAATTGCGACGATTCCGCGGGATGCGCCGACCTGTGCCATAACCGCCTTGAGACCGCGGATAATACCTTCTGCATCATGCACCATAAGGTATTTATCCACCTCAAGGATCGGTTCGCATTCGGCGCCATTTGCGATAATTGTGTCCACAGCGTTCGCCAGCTTGGCATGAGCGGGAAATCCCGCACCGCCTGCGCCGACAACACCATATTCCCGGACAAGCGATAATATGTCGACTGCGGCAGGACTCACGTTAGCTGTCCTTTGCATAGACGGTGTATGATTCGACATTGATCGAATCAACGATTCCGATAATAAGGCCGTCCGTCGGCAGGGTGGATGTCAGATCGGTCATACGCGCCGAGGAACCCTGTACTACCAAGACAATCTCGCCCCGTCCGGCACCGAGCGGATCGTTCGCAACCAATGTTGAGCCGGTTGGAATAATTTTATCGCCCTCGGCCTTGTGTTCGATTCTCTGAACCTCGACCAGCAGGAATTTCTGACCGACAAGACGGTCGACTTTCACCGACGATACAATTTCGCCAATAACCTTTGCAACTACCACTTGATAACCTCTTCATTAAAGATTATACGCCGGGGCTCTTTTTTGATTTCGGAGCCGGTTTAGCCGCCGCAGGTTTAGCAGGCGCTTTCGGTGCGGGACTGTCGTCGATAATCTGTGAAAGGTCAGCGTGCGGACTGGCAATGACCTGCGCGCTTACAACCTCGCCGACCGCAGATGCCGATTCGGTGCCTGCCTCAATACCGGCTTTCACCGCTGCGACATCGCCCTGTATGATGACGGTCACAAGTCCGCTTCCGACCCGTTTCTGTCCGAGCAGGGAAACGCTTGCGGCCTTGAGCGCGGAATCGGCAGCCTCTGCCGCCGCAACAAATCCGCGTGTCTCGATAAATCCTAATGCGTTCATCGGTAATACCTCCGGTTTCCCATTATTTGAACAGTTCTTTCAGTTCGTCGTGCGGACGGGGGATGATGTGCGATGATACAAACTCTCCTGCGCTCTTTGCAACCTCAGTCCCCGATTCGACAGCCGCTTTGACCGAACCGACATCGCCGACAATAACGCTGGTGACGAATCCGCCGCCGATCGCGACCTGTTTCAAAAGCTCGACGCTTGCGCTTTTCAGCATAGCGTCAGTCGCAACTGCAAGCCCGGTGAATCCTTTGGTTTCGAGTAAACCGATTGCTTTGTTCATTGTAATGCCTCCGTGAAAAATGGTTGTACGTTATCGCTGTTGTATGTTTTATTCTTTAATATGCCGAGCGGTCAGTCCTTGATGATCTCGATATCCCGATTGCAGTTGATATCTGCGACATTACCCTCGTCGGTATCCATGTGAATCTGAAGCCGCACATTATCGTCCACACGTACTACAAAATTATCGAATGTTACTGCGGACGGTCCCCCGACTCTGACTTTAACCTTGTCGCCATTCTTAAGGCCAAAATATTCCGCCTCTTTCGGATTCATGTGTATATGACGCATAGCGCGTATACAGCCCTCTTTCAGCGTTACAACTCCCTTGGGGCCAACAAGCGTAATCGGGGCCGACCCGGTAATATCGCCGGACATCCTCAGCGGAGCGTCTATCCCAAGAAAGATCGAGTCGGTCCGCGAAATCTCGATCTGCGTCCGTTTGCGCATGGGGCCGAGAATCCTGACACGTTCGAGAAGGCGCATTTTCTGTCCCAGCAGAGCCACTGTTTCTTTCGCCGCGAAATCGCCCTGATACAATGTCCGCTCCGGGTTAAGTTCGGCGCCAGGGCCGTACAGTTTCTCGAGATCCTCCTGACAGATGTGGACATGCCTGACCGACACGCCGACCGGTATCCTTTTCGGATTGATCGATACACCGGTCTCGACCGCGGTGGGGGACGGTTGAGTAGGCTGAGCGGACTGGCTTTGATTGATTTTTTCGAATACTTCGGATATGATTCGTTCCAGAACTTCCTGATCGATCGAATTTGAATTGCTCATGTGTTCCTCGTTCGTTCACTACGGTGAAGATACAGCGGGTATATTAATGACGTATCAATAAAGGTACATAATAGCAACGCATAAGAAAATAAAAAAATATCAATGAGTGTATATTTTTCGGCATTTCGCTGCAGTAGGCACATGTGATTGAAATATTGTATATTATATCAACCATACGCCGCGGAATCAATCATATAAACCGATAATACGAGGGAAATATAACACATTCATAATCACTTTACAATATCAACAGAATGCATATTAAAAAAAAGTGAAGAAATATTGAAAATATGAAATATTCTACAGTAGATCCCAAGAAAAAGGTTTATTGTTGGATAAAGTATAGAAAAATACATTAGATTCCGGCAAAATAATTTTGTATTTTGCAATTTTCACAGGCGCTTTTCGATTTAGCTCGGCTTTTCGATGAAAGCCTCCCTGTTCTTTTTTTCGATAATGAACGTAAATATAAAAAGCATCAATACATCAATATTAGTCTGGAAATGATCGAAAGTGAATATTAATAATTTGAGCAATATTAGAGTTATTCTCTTAGCTGGTGAATTATATCAGAGAATGATCAAATTGTCTGAAATAATATATTATACCGTTGATAAAGCAACACAGGATTTTAATTATAATGAATTTTTCCCCGTCGATTTTAAACATAAAAGAGAAATTACATTATCAAAAATCTTCTCGTTATTTCAAACATACCCCATGATGGCATACCGCAGAGTTATCGTTATAAGAGAGTTTGATAATCTTGAGGAATCTACAAAAACAAAAGTATGCGAATTATTATTGAAAACGCCCGAAACCTGCCTCGTCATAGTTGAGGGTTTAAAAGCGAAGCTTTCTCCCGAACCGTATACCGATTATTTTATGTCAGTGGAATTTCCAAACATACAACAAGATGATATGCCGAATTGGATAAAAGATAAATTTATTACAAGAGGCAAAACAATAAACGATAATGCAATTGCAGTATTAATAGAGAATATAGTATTTGTGCTCAGCAGGCTGGAAACAGTTATCGATAAGATTTGCATAAATAACGGAGAAAGAAAAAACATAAAGGCAGTCGATGTATTAAAAATTGTGGGATGCGCAAAACTCGGTCCTGCCGAAACCCCCGATAAACTATCAGCGCTTATTATTTCCACCTATATAAATTATTTACCCTCGATAATAAAAGCGGAGATCGAAAGGGAGAAAGAGATTAACAGGATAAAAAAAATGGTGGAAAGAGAACTTGCAAAGAAAAGGAGAAAAGAAGAAAGAGAAAAGAAAAAACGAGAGTTGAAAATCAATAGAATATTAATGAAGAAATTAAATGTTTTGGCAGAAAAAATCTCTACCACGCTATCGGATACGCCTGAGGATTGCCGATTACTTTCACCTGAAATGATAGATATGCTTGTTAAGAAGAAACCTGCCGATATCGGAGCATTTAGAAAATTACCGTTATCATTGAGAGAGAAAATTATTCCTGAAGAGGGGAAATATATTAAAGAAGTGATTGCGGCAATATCGGAAGTTATTGAAACATCCCCATAACTTTTAACGCGAAATTTATCCACAGCGGCCGCAGCTCGTTTTGAAACCGAATAATCCTGAAACAAGTGATTAGTGTGAGAGAAGTAATCACATGGATAATAGAGCGGAAAGTTATCTGTTTGGCATAAGGTATAGTTTTCACGGGTAACGGCACTATTATGTTTCGGCCGCATAATGCTCCCGTCATGTGCAATTTCCTCAATACGATTCGCGCTCCAATGCACAATTTAGACAGAGCGAACAGGGGGGGGCTAAAAAAATGGGGGCGCCACATGAGAAAAATTCAGTCTTTGAAATAATAATTTTTTTCTGTATAATTAAGTCGTTAAAAAAAACGCAAAAAGGTAACAATTATGAATACACAGGATACAAATGGAATCACGTCTTTTTCTCATCGTAATCGCAACGCTTATGCTTTCAATAACAGTTCATGCCGCTGAACCGGATACATTAGTCGTTTTCGATGCCGCCGAGGTCGAACCGGGAACGCTTCCCGATAATTGGGAACATATCCTTCCGCGGGGTGATATCGTCTACACAAATTATTCGGTCGAGCGGAGTATCGACGGGCGGTTTCTCCGTGCCCGGACATCGGGGACATCCTCGTATCTTGAGCTTGATGTCGGCGAGATCGATCCGGAGGAATATTCCACTCTCCGGTGGGAGTGGAGCGCCGAATCGTTTCCCGAGGTTGAATGGGAGATGCGCCCGGACGAGGAGGATTTTACCATGCGGATTGAGCTGGTGTACGATTTCAAAGGTTCGGCGCTGAATTTTCTGAATATTATCCGCAAAGGATTTCTCAGCTCGCTTTTCGGATGGTATCCGCCGCAGCATATAATCAGCTATGTCTGGGCGGTCAATGTGCCCATCGGCGAGCCGTTTCAAAGTCCCAACGAAAAGAACACCACGGTTATTCCCGTAGAATCCACCGCCTACATCGTAAATCGCTGGATCACCGAGGAGATCGATATCTTCGGCCACATCACCGACGTCTATCCCGAACGAAAACTCTACCTCAAAAAGATCAGAATCCGCGCCGACACCGACGATACGGGTGTGATGACCGAAAGCGGGGTCAAGTTTATTTCGCTGATCAGGAAATAGAGTATACATCATCGGACGTTTGACACATGATTTCAACGGTGTGTGCAGACGAATAACCGAGTGTGAGTGTTTTCAATGAATGAGCGTTTATTCAAAAAACACACATCTCTATCTTGTGCTGCTCATCCCGCCTCTACAAACCGCGCACCCTGTACCAGTTTAAACCGGAACGTTTTGCCGTTGGGATTAACCTGCTCCCGCGCCCAGTTCTTGCCTTTGACAATGGTCATCTCGTTCTGGCCGAGGGACAGGTATATCCGCGGTTTTTCCATGCCCATCGAGCCGCCGCGGCCGAGTTCGGAACCTTTCGTCTTCTGCACCGCAATCACCGCAATGCCGCTGTCAAGTTTTTCGTGGATACGTTTCATAATCCCGCCGATCTTGTAGAACTCGTTGTGGATTTCGAGAAAATCGATTACATTCACACTGTCGGGACGAATCACATCGTGAAAATTCCCACACCGTTCGCGGGCATTGAAACGCCAGTCCGCAAGGGGCAGCCCCTCGAACTTGCGGAGCCGTTTTTTCAGCTCGGCGCTCCCCATCTCGGAATTGAAATACCAGATATCGTGCGCGGCCATGTTGAGACGGATGAAATTCAAAAGAAACGCAGTCTTGCCCGCGTTCTGCTCGCCCGCGACAACCACAATGTTGCCCGGCATGGTCTCCGCATATTCCTCGATACCGAGCGGATAGCGAATATCCAGCGTTTTCTCCGAGGCCCCGAGAAAATCGATCCGCTCGCAGTCGTCCTCAACACGGCGGTAGGAGCCCCGTTTGCTGCCGTAACGTTCGATGATACCCTCTTTGACAAGATTTCTTAGAATCTCATTACATGTTCTCTTTTGGCTTCTATTGGCTAAAAGCAGTTCTTTTTGGACATCATTTGTTAAAAATTGGCCTTCACCCGCCAACACCCACTCCCGCACCTGCTCAGTGAGCGTTTTCCCTGAATCGCCGAGCGATTCAC
>CAZCDQ010000013.1:1446-34789 GCA_964497605.1 uncultured bacterium | reverse complement strand
AATAATAATGAAAATGTTGACTTTTAAAAAAAGAATCGCTCAATTTAGGTAAAAATTACAATGAAGAATTTTTTCAAAGACTGATTCATTTCCGCCTCCTGTGATAAGTAAACATGGCCTACTATGATCTTTTGATTTATATATAATAATGTATAGTTTTATATTAGTGTATTTGCGTTTTAGGCTCTTTCATTTTTTCGCCGTTATTGTGATAAGGCAGTTTTATACTATATCCCATCAAAGCAAAAATAATGCCATACTTTAATCTTATAATGTTATAACTCTTAATTATACAACATATTAGGCTTATTATATGCTATTTGTTCTATCATTTTCCCACATATACTAAGCCTCATTATGCTACATTTAGGTCACCAATTGGCGCATATTGCTACTTCGCAAGTTTTTTTCTTCCGTGTATTGTATGTTCGAATGCTATTCTGAAACATTTATAATACTATTTCACATCTCATTCCAATTACAAGAGCATTATCATTATCCGGCTCAAATCCAGGATTAATAATGTATTGGATATCAGGCTGCAATGAAAATACATTATTTACCTGAGCGCGATAGGAAAGCTCTGTAGCAATTTCCAAATTATCTGATTTAATTCGTCTATTAATACTGTTTTTATATTTATCACTTAAGTGGGCTGTGCTTATCCCAAATCCAATTTGATTTTTTACACGTTTAAATATCAAACCTGAATATACAAGGCCGCCTGCCATCGAGATATCCACAACATTAACATTCTTGTCAGAGAAGCCAAAATGAAAAAACGTGCTTAATGCCCGTATTGGGTTGTTTTTCTCCTGCCAAATTGTATTCTCACCGGTAAAGTAAAATCCCCTGTTATATTTCTGACAGTTTATTTCTAATGTGCTGCATACATCATTATTATGTACATCAAAATCAGAATTATAATACCAGCCTCCTAATGATATTTTATAGTATAGCCCGACCGGAATATCGGTAATTTGATTACGGTTTTTTAAAATTCTATTTCTTCTTCGACTGAACATATTCCCATTTTGGCCGGGACGTATTCGATGTCTCCGTCGCTGAATTCGTTTTGATGACGGCGCAACAGACATTAGCTTTTCTTCATTTGAAACAAAGGACAACTCTGAAATCAGCAATACACCTTCATCTCTATCGACCTTATAATATTCTCGCCAACTATCGTTTTGAGATGTTGGATCACCATCCATAAATGCGATTTTAAATGAAGCGGTATTGCTCAGGGCTGTTTTGAGCCGTACACCTACTCCCGGATTCGGATATGTCGGTGCACCTATATTACCATTTTGGGAAAATTCCGGCCCTATTGCAAACGCACTATGTACAAATAATGCCGATAACTCATTATAGTAATATTCTGAGTTAATATCGAACATTCCGAATAATATTGTATGTTTGTTATTGACAATATCAAGCTGAATCCATGTTTCATATGGTCGCCATATTCGTGGCGCTGCAATACTGCTTATTCCCTGATAATCTCCAACATTATTACTCGGATTACCTCCCTCAATTCCGACAAAATCGAACCCAAATGATACGTTGCGTTCCCAGAACAACGAGTCATATTTCCCGGAAACAATTAAATCCACAACATAACAAAAATCCGTGGTTTGTTTATATCCGTTTGTAGTATTTGAAAAAAAATCACCTGTATATATTAAATCTACTGAAGTATTGCTATTACGGTCCGAGGTATCAAGGTTTGTTCTCCCTATGTACTTCCCTCGCCGGTTTTGCTGAAAAAACGGTGCAGTTTGAGCAATCAATATGGTTTGATAACAAAAAAACATACTTACGGTGAGGATTATTAGATTTTGACACAATAGTAATTTTTTCATTTTGAACATCTTTTCAAAAGGCAAATGATGTATTTGTAGTGGTTTTATAATGTACGTGTCATACGAAAGCCAATTTCATAGTCATTATAACAATCAATAAATTGTCTGTATATATGTGTTGGCAAATCTAATGCCAAAATACTAATATATGATATTATATATTGTTATTATTGATATTATAAAAACTTATGGCAAATATTTTGTCAAAAACACAGGTTGCAATATGCGACCACATATTGAGAGAGTATTTTTTATTTTATAATTTTATATGGGAAGTATGTCAATAGAGCAGGTTCAAAAGTATATTACATTCATAAAAATGAATACTCATGCATATGAAACGGTTATTATGTGTCAAAAATTACCAGAATTCACGGAAAATACAACATTGAGTATGAAGCGTGACATGCGAAGAGAAAATACAGGTTTATGTTGGTTATAATAAAATTAAATACAGTTTTTTACAATTTTTATTTCATGCAAGGAGGATGCCGTACTTTCGACTCACGTGTAGAACAAAAAGTTTATTATCTGATACATATTTACGGTTTATATTCTTTTGCGGGCATGAACTCATTTCCATGCCACATAAAGATATTTTACTCACGGGTATTCACTTATATTAAAACGCATATTCAAGCGTGGTTTGCACAAACGCCGCATTATAATCTTTCCAATTTTCGTATGTCTCGATATCGTAATCTATCAAAACCTTTGTTTTTCCCTCGATATGCCAAGAAACTCCTGCAATTATTTTTTTTCGTGTAACAGATTTGGGAAGTGAATCGATGGTAAAATAATCATACCGTCCGATCACACTGAGCGGCAATTTTGCAGATTTCAGCTCTGAAAACATCGACCAGCCGTTCTGATCCAACGCATTCCCGTTATCATCGATAGCGGTACCTTTAAAATCTCCGGCGCCGCTATACAATGTACCTGTTAGGATATATCGTCTGTGCTCAAGCGAGCAAAACAATGTGTGGATTGACCAGTCGGGGCTAATATTCGCGTTACCCTTTCCGACGATACCGAGATAGGAGAATTGCAATCCGGGAGCTACAGAATGAAAGGGGCGGAGAGTGAGTCGTCCTTCAAGCGTTTTATTGTTGTTCAGTTCAATCGCATGATAACCGCCGCCGTTATAAATACCAACCGCTATACTGCCAAATCTGCCCGGATACGATGTGTTGACCTCACGCCGGTAGATTTCATCGATCAATCCTCCGAGATTTGCGAAATAGGTTATTCCGAAATCGCCTGAATTTAACAGATGGTTCCGCTCAAGAAACATTGTTCCCTGCATTCGGTAACGATTAATATGCTCTTCGAAATCGAGCCAAGGACGGTGCACCAATCCCATTTCTATATGAGATTCTGTAAGCAGCCACAGTGAGGGGAGTGACAAATCAGCAAAACAATATTTAAGCCGCATTTCAAGATCGCCTTCACCGTCTCCGTCCCGATCTACTGATATATCCGGTGTAATACGTCCCGAAAGATAATCGTTCAATCGATTGTTGATATTGATATAACCCCTGGTAATCTGAAAATGACTTGATGCCGAACCCTGCTCCTTACCCGATTGGTACTGCATGAACCACTGTCCCGAGATTGAAGATTGTTTTATATTGTCTGCATGGAGCGTTACCCCGGTATTTATACCAATAAAAATACATAGAACATTTACGATACTTAAACGTTTAAACATATAAATACTCCATAGTAAGACAAGTATTTGATCGGATAGCCTTTTACAAGTATTAAGATACGACAATTATTAAGAAAGTGTTAGGATTTTGTGAAGAGTTTTTGCATATTTCATAAATATTTGAAGCCTCACAGCAACAATACAATTTCAAAATAAAGGTAATCGAAATGTTTCGTAACATTATGACAGCATGGAAATCACATTCATCAACTATCGAATTAGTAAATGAATTTCTGGAGATGATTGACCGGTCGTCGGATATGTTCACCTATGCGTGTAATAAATTATCTCAAAAAAAGATGGGCAAACACGCTCAAAAGAAAATCTTTGAATCCGACAAATATATTAATACTCTTCAATTCGATATCAGAAGACAGGTTCTGGTAAACCTGGCGACTTTGAAGGATTCAAATCTTCCCTCCTGTCTGGTGTTGTTAATGGTATCGAAAGATGCCGAGAGAATCGGCGACTATGTGAAAAATCTCTTTGAACTGTTACCGATTATTAAAAAAGAAGATGTCTCGAATGCAGAATTCAAATCGCTGTTCGATGAAATCGGTTCCGATATATCCAACCTGTTTGTTGAGGTTCATGAAGCGTTTGAGAACAGCGATATTGTTCGCGCTGAAATGGCAATGGAAGCCGGTAATAAGATTGCCGTTGCCTGCCAGAACAGGATTGAAGAAGCAATTAATGAATCCTCAGCACGTCGCGCGGTCGTCATAGCGCTGGGTGCCCGTTATATGAAACGCATTTCACGTCATCTCACCAATATAGCGTCATCCATTGTGAATCCCCTGCCAAAGGTGGATTACGCAGGTGAAACTGTGTGAAAACATGTTTCTTCTTTACGGCAACGTTTATTGAAAGATACGAAAAAACCCCGGATTGAGATGTCCGGGGGATTTTGTTTTCAGCACTATTTCATAATGATATATGGCGACACGTTACGATTCGATGATGGTTTCCGTTATGATTTCACCGTTTAAAAACGGTTCGTCGCGGAATTCGATTCCCAATCCCGGCAAATCGGTCGGTGTCACAAAACCGTCCACCGGCACCGGAACGTTTTTGATGAAATGCGGGAAAATGAACTGGTGGAATCCCCAACAGCTTTCATGAATGAACAGGTTTGTCGCCGAGGTCGCCACATGCATTGAGGCGTACCAGTTGATCGGTCCGTTGCCTTTATGCGGTGCGATGGGGATATAATACGTGTCGGCTAAATCCGCGATTTTCTTCGCCGAGGTAACGCCACCGCACCATGAAAGATCGTACATGACAATATCCACAGCTTCCTCCTCAAGCATTTCACGGAAACCATACCGGGTGGCAAGCCGTTCACTTTGACAGCACGGAATTTTCGTCTCGCGGCACAGCACCTTATACGATTCAGCATTATCCTGGAGGATCATATCCTCAATGAACATGATGTCATAGGGCTCGAGTGAATGAGCGATTTTCACCGCGCAGGGCAAATTCCAGCGGCACATGACATCGATGGCGATCTCCATCTCTTTCCCGGCGGTATCGCGGATACGCTTAACCCAGTCGAGGCATTTTTCGATATCGGTCGGTGAAATATAGGTGCCTCCCGTTTTCCTGCCGACTTCCTCATAGGGATAGATTTTAATCGCTCTGAGACCTTTGTCCATCAGAAATTTTGTCACCTTTTCGGTATCCTGATCCATCGACCAGTCGTTAATGAACCAGTTCGCGTCGTAGGTATTGTACACCCGCACACTTTCACGGGCTTTTCCGCCGAGCAGACGGTACAGCGGAACATCGAGCGATTTCCCAAGGATATCCCAGAGAGCGGTATTCACCGCGCTGATAATGCGCATTTCTGCGCCCCCGGTAACAGTGAAAGATGCTCTCCCGTACATATCCCGCCATATACGCTCGATATCGCGGGGATCTCGTCCGATCAGCGTTCCGGCGACATCCTTGAGCGCTCCGCGCTGGCTTTCGACACGAGGGTACGATTCTCCGATCCCGGTGATACCGTTATCGGTGTGAATCCGCACCCAGGTCCACGGGATTCTGAGACCGTCCAGCCGCAGCGCCTTATTGAACGTCAGCAGTTCTATCTTGGTTATTTTCGTCGGCGGTGCATTTTCGACCGCAGAAAGGGTGGCGGACGGCAGTGTTCCCAGCGCAGCCATTGAACCGATACCGGTCTTCGTCAAAAAATCTCTTCTGTTCATGGTGTTTATCATAGTGTTTCTCCTGCTGTGAATTTATACGGTTTCTGCGTTTTTTTGGATATATTCGGCAAGATCACTGTCCTCGCCTCTGTTAGAATCATCAACATAGAAAAACCGTTCTGCGTATTCAAAACCGAACTGCACGGCCTCGTCGAATGAACCGTATTTCGGCAGCAGAAAATGACGGATGTATTCTCTGTCGGCGCTCCGGTCATCTGTGCCAAGAACCGGAAGCCGTTTCCCCTGCGTGGCGAGTTCTTTTCTGAGCTGCGAGCCTTGCTTCCCGAATCCGGTCGAATCACAGAGTGAAATCGCGTTTATCTTTTTATCGATCGTCGAGCCGATATCGATGACCCGATTGTACCGCTGCTCGGGGGATGTGACATAATAGTAACGCTGCCGGACCGCATACGGCATAACGCCGCCCTCCTCAAAAACCGGCAGATGGGTTTCCGATCCGGCATACATGCAGGCTTCCTCGACCGCACGGGCGGTAAAATAACGGTCGTGATCGAGGATGTCCGTCTCACGGGGATTATAGCTCAGCACGGTATCAACCTTAAGCGCCCGGAAAATGAATATGAACCGCGCGCTGACCTCCAAAAGCGAACGGTCGTGCATGCGGTGCTGACAATTATAGAGGTTATAAATATCCCTAAATCCAAGCTCCTCGCCGATCCGTTTGTTTTCACGTTCGGTCCGGAGGATGTTTTCGGCGTTGGAGCCGTTCCCCGTTTTTTCGTCATTTGTCGTGCGGATAAGGTAGCCGGTATATCCCTCCCTGATCAGTTTTGCGGCAGTTCCAGCACAATACTTTGCTACATCGTCCACATTCGCCTGTACCGCGGCAAACGTTTTTCCTTTGTACTGCCCGGTATTCTGCGCAAACTCGACAACAACATCGTCATTCAGGGCAATTTCTCGCGCAACCCGGAAACGGGATTCTCCCGGTGAACTCTCCACCCGTGTAATCTGTATGTTATGATTATCCATCGATCTTATCCTTCCATATCTCATTTATCGGTCACAGCGGAACCGCATTATTCTCCACATACTCGTTAACGCTCGTATAGCCGTATTCTCTTTTTATATAATGATAGGCCTCAGCATATTCGAGCCCGAACTGTTTACCGAGCTGCCGCCAGTCCTCCATCATCAGATCCTTTATGTAATTGAAATTCGCCGAGCGGTCGCTGTCGCCGAGAATCGGGAGCTTTTTCCCCTCTCTGGCAAGCCTGTTCCGGAGCCGTGAACCATTGACACCGCACGGCCCGAAATTATAGTTGGCAATGTTTGCCTCGACTTTCTGGTCGATCACGTCGCTGATATCGACAATGCGGTTTATGACATTATGCCCGTATGGCGACCGCGGATGGAAATATTTATCGAATACAATATGACCAGTAATTCCAGCCGCCTGTGCAAATTCGGGATAATCGGTCCTCCCACCGGCATGCCAGCTTGCGGGCATAACAGCCTGTGCGGTAAAGGTATGATCGGGATTCTCCTCGTAAAGATTGTACGGATCGAACGTGATGATCGTATCGACTTTGAGCGCTCGAATCAGATAGATGAGCTGCATTTTCAGCTCCTGAATATTAATCGTCTCAAGCTGATGTTTTTTGAAATTGAGATCGATGGCTTTTTTAAGCCCCAGCGCTTTTGCGATTGCCGGTCCATGCTGTTCGGCGTTCACCATTCCCTCGCCGATCGTACCGCCGCCGCTTCCCGCTTCATTTGTTGTACGGATGAGATATCCCTCATATCCCTCGTTGATTAGTTTTGCGACCACTCCGGCGGCAAAAAGCGGTATGTCGTCCGCATGCGCCTGAATTGCCGCAAGTACCTTGCCCGTATGCGGTTTCCCCTCTGCGGGACGTTCAATGACCAAATTCTTGTCGAAAATGACATGGCTCGACAATGTGAAAACATTGTAGCCGCTCATTTGATAGTCCATTTCCTGATACGGCCACGCATGCGCATGTTTCGGCGCTGCGCCGGCGCCGAGAAACGCTCCGCCCGCTGCCGCGCCGCCGAAAAATTTCCTTCGTTTCACAGATTCCTCCGCGTAGTTATTATTAGTTTAAGCAGAAACTTACACGAAATTCATTCTTGATAGTGATTCTTTTCTATTATAACCGAAACAGTGATGTTTTCAAAGAATAATATCAATGTGAATTCGATTTATTTGTCAAGACTATAACGGGAGTGTATTTCATGGATATTCAGATGAGAAGCGCCGGAGAAACTTAATTATTGTATTGATTTTTGTTGCAGTGTGGAGAAAGTATTTAAATAAGAAGTGCAGATTTTGCAGATATAATATTACAGTAAAATCGACTCGACTTTGATGAGTTTTTCATCTTTCAGGTTGAGGTTAATTGGCGCGATAATTTTTCGTTTCGTAGTCATAAAGAGGCGAATTTCAGGGCGCGCAAGATCGCTTTTATTAACCGCGGTCACCACGCCGATATGGTTTTTGTATTTCCCCATGGTTACTTTCACCGTGCTGCCCTCGGGATAGACCGGTGTTATGGATAGGAACGTTTTTAACACCTCTTTATTGAAACTCGTCCCTCCGTATTTGCTCATCATGGATATGACCTTTTCGCGGGGGAACGCTTTCCGGTAGGGCGTATCGGACGACAGCGCATCGTATACATCCGCAACAGAGGCAATGCTGGCATAGAGATGAATTGTTTTCGGTTCATCGGGAATAATCAGACTATTGTTGCCGGTAATCCCTCTCGGGTAACCGGAACCGTCCTGACGCTCGTGATGATGAAACGCCACATGCGGCGCCAGCACGCCCATCGACTTGACGTTTTTTAGTATTTCATATCCGATAACCGGATGCTCTTTCACCTTCTTGAATTCTTCCTTTGTCAGCTTGCCGGGCTTGTTGATAATCTCCTTGGGGATAAAAATACTGCCGATGTCCATCAGGAGGCTGCCCATCCCGAGCTCCTGCAGACGCTTTGTGGGAAGGCCAATTTTTTTACCGATCATGATTGATGTGATCGCAACCTCGGTGGCATGCTGAAATGTATAATCGCTGTATGATTTCAGCGAATTCAAACCGAGCACAACCGAGGGATTATTGATGATATCGTTCACAATATTCGAGACGCTGTTCCTAATCTTGATGAACGACGGATTATTGACGATTGCCTCTTGGTATTTATCTGAGGCAATAACTTCCGAAATCGCTTTTCTCGACACCATTTTAACATCTATCTTAATATCTTTAATGGAATTAAGAAGTTCACTCATTTTTTTGACTGTCGAGCCTCTCACAACATCAGAAACCGGTTCCTCAGGTATAATATCGTCCGTCACACCATCCGTAATATATACGCTCGGAATGTCACGATCTTTCAGACCTTTAATAAACTGCTTCGTGAGGCTCACATTTCTGTTCAGCAGAATTTTACCATTGGCGTCGCGGACTGCTTTTGCAAGCGCCATCCCGCTTTCCAACGACTCGACCGACATTCGTATCATTGAAAATTCCCCGAAAAAAAATCAAAAATATTGTGCGCAAAATAATGTAGTACTCTTTTGTTTATTCTTCATTTCACAGCATAATAAAACAAAAATATAATCAAAAGAGACAAGATGTTTTGTGACAAATGTTACATTTTACATAATCCGAACAAACCATATAAAACATCTCTACAGCTGCTTCTTTTCCTGTTCCGCATCGGAACTTACGCGACGGCAATACTTTCCCGCAAAGCGGAATTCTTTACCTCTTTATTTGTGCGGCATGACATTAGATTATCTATCATTTTGATTCTTTCATTTTTATTAACAGTATGTTATAACGCTATAAATATTTTTGGCATACGTATTGCTTTTTTTATATTGCACAAGTATCGGGGGAAAGAAGAAAAATTATACTTTATCCAAAAGGAACAGTATGATGAAAAAATATGTTCTTATTGTCGCGGTATCTGGTATACTCGCGTTCGGACTTAATGTTTTTGCTGCAGGAACAGCCGAACAAATCGTGACATTTACCATCGCTGCAACCAATGAGATCACAGTGAGTGGAGATCCGGGACTAATGGAGATTCTGGCTGCTCCGGCAGGTTCCGATCCCGACCCTGTTACCAACAACAGCACTTCCATCAGCTATTCGACCAACTCAAGCAACAAGAAAATAACCGGCGGAATCGATCTCGATATGCCGTCGGGTGTGACGCTTGAGGTTCATATCGCAGCGCCGGGCGGCGCACAGGGTATTTCTCAGGGTGCAAAGCCGCTGTCGGTCACTGCGTCCGATCTGGTCACCGGTATTTCAAAAGCCGCGGTTCAGAATGCAACTATCACCTATACGCTGTCGGCTACAACAACGGCGGATCCCATCGAAAACGAAACCCGTACGGTGACGTATATACTGACCGCCGACTGATTTTCTTAAACTCATATCGGAAAAAAGGATGATGTCAAAAACACCATCCTTTTTTTGGCTAATATGTGTCACTTTTTATATACGCCGGTCGGTATACGGATTTTTTCGCCGGTCGAGTCCCGACCTACGGTCATTACCGCCTCTCCGTTCCACCATGACCGGAACATCGTGATACCGCCGATCCCCACGCCGTCTGTCCATGCTCATCTCCCCAAAATGATTTATCGCAGATTGTATGCAATATGTATGAATCGATAATAACCGATGCCATTTTGAACAATGTATAATACTTTCATAAAATATGCAATTTTTTTCTCGCGTTTGGTGATTTTTTTACGTGATGCAGAAAATGGAACTCATCCGTCGAGCTGACACTCTCATCGCCTCCCAAGTGTATGAGCGGGATAGTACAATAAAACATCGAATTCAAGAAAACGCATCGCTTTCTGTATTGTCTCTAAGCTCAATCCCGTTTATGCGGTAACTGCCGTCTTCTCAAGCTCCAGAAACGCAAGTGTGCTTTCGAGCGTGTGGTTTACAATGTTCAGACGATCGAGGCCAAACTGCTCCATGAACCGAACTGCAAGATCGAATTCTCCCATTTCGTTAAATACATGGCCGTCCGAATTGACCGCAAGCGGTGTGCCTTTATCGCGAGCGAGTTCGAGCATGAGTGCGAGGCTATCAGTGTGAGCCTTGTCGTTCAGGAGGTATGAATTGTTGACCTCGAGCGCGGTATTCGTCTCTATGGCGGCGTCGGTCAGCGCTTCCATGTCTACTGGGAATTGTTCAAAATACGGATGCGTGATTACATTCAATTCGGGATTACGTGACATTGCGTTGATAAGCGTTCTGGTATTCTCATACAGTCCCTGCGGCTCTTCGAAAAGCCCGTGTTTGTGAAGTCCGGCGAGAATAATCTCGTATGGATATCCCGCGAAAAGCGGGAGGTCAAGATCGCCGTCATAGTTAAGAACGGACGCCTCGATCCCTTTGAGAACTCTGATCCCGTCGATAACCGGTGGAACTCTCCGCAGCATAACTGAAAAATGCGGCTTCGGTGTCTCGAGCGTGGGACCGTGATCGGTCAGCGCAAAGGCCTCAATATGCTTGGCGTTCATGATTGAGACGATCTCGAGCAGGGTATGAAATCCGCATGTGCTCCGAATGGAATGAATATGTAAATCGCAAAATCTCATTTTTTTTCTCATTCTCCGTATATTCGGACGTTTCTTGAAATCAATAATTATTCCGACTATTTTTGGCTGACTGCCTATAAAAAAAGCCCCAAAAACTGACGGGGCTTTTTTTATAGATTATATGGTAACACGGTTTAAATGGGCATAACATTCTTTGCCGCGGGACCCTTTTCGCCCTGTTCTATTTCAAATTCGACTTCCTGATTTTCCTGAAGTGTTCGATAGCCCTCGGCGCGAATTTCAGTGTGATGAACAAACAGGTCCTCGGTACCGTCGTCCGGCACGATAAAACCAAAACCCTTATGTTCGTTGAACCATTTTACTTTTCCTGTAGGCATTGTACTGTTTACTCCTTTACTGTGAGGCTCTGTGTTCAGAAACCCTTAAAAAAACATCCCTCTACAAATATTCGAAATTCTGCTCCGAGGGGGAAAAAGCATATTTCAATATTATTTAATACAAAATATACTATACATAAAGGAAAATGTCAATAATTTTATTGATATGCTCAGATTTAAACTTTGCTTTAAGCATCCCCAACAGGTAACCATTAACTTTAACATGCATCAATCATATATTAAGAGAATGCGTTTAAAAAATAATTCGCTTATCGAGATAACTCCGCACGTAATCGATAAGCGCGTGTACTTTCACAGACAATGACCGTGTAGGGGTTTGATTAATCAAACCCTTACATATGCAATAACAGTTTCAAAAGTATAAAGAAATAATAGACATGCGCAAATACTCGATATAAGTTTGAATTTTGGTGATTTTGATACGGCATATTGTTGTTTGCTGTTTAAACTCGATAAGCAGTAAAAAAAATAAAATAAAACTATTTTACATTATTCGCACGTCATATACTATGAGAATGCAGAAATAAACGTTATATTACCGTATATGCAGTCTGCCGCTTCACCAGCCGGAAAGAGACCATGAAAAAACAGCTCATATCAATCAGCGCAGCCGCTGGGATTGTGTTTCTTGCACTCTTTGTCATGTTTGTCATCAATCAGACAAGCGGAATTGTGTCGCTTGTAAAAGAGATCGATCCGATGCTGGGTACCGCGGTTTTGTATGTCCTGCTGGCGGTATATGCGGCGGCAGTTATTGTACCGGTTTTCATATATCTTAAAATGCCGAACATTCTCCGGCCGCCTGAGGATGAACAATCCCCCGAATACGAACGCTTTCTCAAACGGCTGAGAAACCGTCTCGCACGGAATAAGTATCTTGCCGAAACGGGCTGCCCGCTTGAAACGCATGACGATATCGACAACGCAATCGTTTTGCTCGATACCCATGCGGATCAGATCACCAAGTCCACAGCATCGACCGTGTTTGTAACCACCGCGGTTTCACAAAACGGCAGGCTGGACGCTATAATGGTTCTCATCGCGCAAATCCGCCTTGTCTGGTCGATCGCTTACATATATAATCAGCGGCCCTCCATCCGCGAGATGTTCGACCTTTATGTCAATGTCGCCGCAACGACATTTATTGTCGGTACCATCGAGGATCTGGATATAGAGGAACAGATCGAACCCATCATCACACCGCTCATCAGCGGCTCGGTGTTCGGCGGTATCCCAGGTGCGAGCGGAGTGGCAACTTTCATGACAACCTCGATTGTGGATGGTGCCGCAAACGCGCTTTTAACACTGCGGGTCGGTATCATCACCCGCCGTCAATTCGGCATAAAAAAGGTTTCGGGCAGGAAAGAACTAAGGCGGATTGCCAGCCTCGAAGCGGGAAACATGCTGGCATCCATCGTGGTGAAATCCGCCGGATATGTCACCGAGGCGATAATACAGGCCTCTAAAAAACGGGCCGGCAGCATGGGTATATCTCTCAAGGACGCTGCGGTCAAATCGGCCGCGACAGTTTCCGGCGCGACAAAAAAATCGGCAGGTGCTATATTCGGTATACTGAAACGGCAGAAAAAAGATATGTGACATATTGTCATGTCATTATGGCACTGATGGCTGAGTCTTTTCGTATATATTGCTCCCGATTTCGGCGCGATCCCGGAATATTGTGTCGAAACGGCAAAAGTCCCTCTTGGTGATATCAAAGAGGGACTTTTGTTATAAAAATACTGGTTCGTTTTATCATTACATGAATCGCTCGAACCGCTCTTTTTCGGCTTTACATATCGGACACACGCCCGGCGGTTCCTCACGCGCACAGAGATACCCGCAAACTTTGCATCGCCAAACGGGATATTTCAACTGTCCGGCGGGGATATCTCCGGTATCTGCCTCTGCGGCAGCGGCACGTTCGTCCACCGGCGGACGGCGCTCGGGAATGCGGCGCAACGGTTCGGTACCGTCTGCAACTGCCCGCGACACGTACAATCCGCAGTAACAGGTTCCGTATTCCTCGAGGTCGCTGTCGCGGTAGTCGCAGGGACATATGATGTCGAGGTCTTCCGCTTTGTTATCCGCGGCAAGGCGGCAAGGGCATGCCTGATAGCCATAACGATCTTCGTTGACCAGCAGGCTTTCGGCAAGCGCTTTTGAGAAATCGGGGTTCGGATTCAAAAGGTATCCTGATGACTCCGCATCCTTTTTAAGCTTCTCATAAAACCTGTCGACTTCCTCCGGCGTAATCGATCGGTCGTCAGTCATTTCCGAACAGCCTCCTAATTTTTTCTTCCTGATAGTTGATAAGGACTGTTTCATCGTCGATCACAATCGTCGGAAACGTCACATCGGGATTCCATTTCCTCATTTCGTCTTTCACCGATGCTTTCTCCTCGCCCTTCAGAAGATCGACGTCTATATATCGGTATTTCACACCGAGATCATTCAGCAGCCGTTTCGTCCGTTTGCACCAGATGCACGTGCTGAGCGCATAAAGGAGCACCGATCCTTTGTCTGTACCGTCAACATGAACTATTTCCATAATCATCCCTTATATCATCCGTTTATCTAAATTAAGCGATTTGTTACAATAATAATTCATAACACATAGTTATTATTGATATTATCAAAATAATATGATAACCCGATAGGTTATAACCTTACCGTAGAAGCAGGGCTTGCCCCTGCCCGCTTATTATAAGGTTTTGGATAACCGCAAGGGTTACCCAAACACAAGAATCGTTTCATTTTAGGGTTTATATATTTATACTTAATTTATTCCAATATTCCTGCGAGTCAAGCCATATTTGAATAACATAACATATTACACGTGATGCACAATCCGTCGCATTTTTATCTTTCAGGGTTTTATATAATTAAACACATCGGAGATAGATTCGTTTCTGCCAAAAGGCATTTTGAACCGGTGCATATAAAAAATACTTGTAAAAACACATCGAAATATGCATAATTCTGTAATTGTGAAAGTTATGATACGTTGTGACAGGAGACGATCGATGAGTACAAAACTATTCGGAACCGGAATCATTTTTATTATTGTTGTCCTGCCATTTATCATAGGATGCGGCGGCCAGCCTGCCGAAACCGGCGCGCAGGATACCGAAGAGTATAGAGACGACGTTTACCGCCGGCTCGATGAATTGGGAATCAGCCTCCGCACACCTGCTCCGCCGGTCGCCAATTTTGTTCATACGGTCCAAAGCGGGAATATGGTATATCTCGCCGGACACGGACCCCTCAAAGAGGACGGAACATGGATGCAGGGAAAAGTCGGCCGCGATATCGGTATCGAGGAGGGCCATCAAGCCGCCCGCCTCACAGGAATCAATATGCTTTCATCGCTCCAAGCAGAAATCGGCGACCTGAAGAAAGTGAAACGGATTGTGAAAGTCCTGGGGATGGTCAATTCCGACGAATCGTTCACCGAACAGCCCTCGGTTATGAACGGTTTTTCCGATCTGATGGTCGCGGTATTCGGTGAGCGCGGCAAACATGCACGTTCCGCGGTCGGTATGGCCTCGCTGCCTTTCGGGATACCATGCGAGATCGAAATGATCGTTGAGCTTGAGGAAGAATAGACCGATACAGGGATAACGAGACAATGAACGAGGATATGAAAACCTGCCCGTTCTGCGCCGAAATGATTAAGTGCAATGCGGTCAAATGCAGATATTGCGGAGAATTTCTCGGCAAACATCCCGATATCGGCACGAAATGGTATTTCAGAACAAACTGGCTGGTGATATCGTTTTTGATGATCGGACCGTTCGCACTGCCGCTTATATGGTATCATCCGAAAATCGGCAAAAACGCGAAAATCGTCATCAGTCTCGTTGTTCTCGCGGTAAGCTATTATGCGGCCGTTATGGTAGCACACTCATATCATACGCTGACTGAATATTATCAGATACTGAATCAATCGTACTAAACACGGAGCATGTTTGCCATGCTTCATTTCAATAATTCTAAATTTAGCCGGAGCAGAACGTATGGATACGGACAAAGTGAATACCGAAACAGATGATAATTCACAGAATGCCGATGCAGAGACAACTACCCCAAATGCCGAAGCGGATGTTAAAAAGCAGAATACAGAAACGAACGTGAAATCAGAGAATTCGAAATCGCAGGCTTCCGGTGATACTGCAGATGATACGAACGGTGCCGACGATTCAGCGCAAAGGAAACTCTCAAAAAACAAGAATACGGCAGCAAAACAACCGAATGATCCCGCTCCTAATGGTCAGCGTACGGTACAGGCTGATAAGGTTATTATAGCGAAAATACTGGAAAAATTTCCTCTGTTTAAAGGATTGTCAGCATACCAATATCAGCAGATTCTCTCAATCAGCGCCATTCGGGTATTTGAAAAAAGCGTGGTCGTGTTCAAAGAATCGGACACCTCGCAGGAAATGTTCATTCTCATCAGCGGAGAGCTTCAGGTTATGTATCATCAAAAAACGGTACTGACAAAAATAAAACCTATATCGCTGGTAGGAGAACTGGCCTTTTTTACTGGCGAGCAGGGCTTCTCCTCGGTTGTGGCGTCCGCAAACAGTACGGTCATTTCCATTCCGCGCGAAGAACTGTTCCATTTGCTCAAACGGGACTGTGGATTGAGTTTCAATATTTTTATGAATGTAATCAACGAACTTGCAACAAAACTCAGGAAAAACGACGAACTTATCGATAAACTAAAAAAACAATAACTTCCCGTCATGCCAGGCTAATTAGAACACGAATAATAATACGTCCCGCGACACCTGACAACTGCGAGAGTACAGACCTCTTTCATACCATAGCGCCATTTTCTCATTTCTAACTGATTTTTAATATAAAAAATGAAACATTCCGTCCGCCTGTACGTCAAATTATGTAAGAAATTTTCCGAAACATCTTCAGTTTGAAAGATTTTGTTCATTATCTGCCCATATGGCAGAAATGTTTTCCATATAAAATTTTTTTCGGTTTTTGATTTATTTTCACATCTCACAGATTATTAATGAGGTTAGAATTATCTAATACACAAATACTATATTTTTGTATTGTGGCACATAATTTGCAATTATATTTTAAAAATAAGAAAAAAATATTGAATTAAATAATTTAATTGGTTTAGTTAAAAGGAGGTGTATTATCATGGACGGTTATTTCGCTGACGAGCTTTATTCGATTCTCGACGAATTGAATGTCAGTATTGAGGACATTTTTAACGAGACTACCCAAGAAGACAAACTTGAGATTATGATCTCGAAACTTCGCGAGAAATCCGCTGAATTCATCAGCGAACTCGAACACGAAACCGAAAAAATCGACATGATTGAAGCCGCTGTTTAAGAAGGTTTTACAATCATTTATTTCGGAAATTCGAATATGATTCACAATAGGATCAAAATATTTATTAATAAAAAAAGACATTTACGCCGACGAGGATCGCAACGAGCTTCTGAGGTTTTAAAATGTCTTTTTTTTATGTGACTTTTTTCTCTCTCTCGCCTCTTAAATTCATATCCCCTTACCTGTTCTGATTTGGTGTAATGCATAGTATCGATGATAAAAGAAGTTCATAGACAATGCTTCTGTAAGATTTTCCTGACAAATATGTAAAAATATCCGAATTTTCAGTAAAATATATTGAAATTTCAAATTGTTTTAAATATCTTTCAAATACAATATATCGTATCGATAAAATTTCAAATCTACCATATATAATATTTTAGTATTGTTACCGTCGTAGAAAATAAGCATCATCGAATTACCAACAATTTTGTATAAACGAAAAATCGGGAATATCTCATAGCAAAAGGAGCATTTTTTGAATCAGGATGGATTGATTAAAAAAATCGGTATGTTTTTCAGCGCCATCGGACCGGGACTATTTATGATCGGCTACAACATCGGCACCGGAAGCGTCACCACGATGGCATCGGCGGGAAGCCGCTATGGTATGGGACTGTTCTGGACGCTCCTTTTTTCGTGCATATTCACCTATGTTATGATCATTGCTTTCGGCCGGTTCACACTTGTCACCGGCGAAACATCGCTGAGGGCGTTCCGGAATCACCTGCCGTTTGGAAAACCCATCGCGATCTATCTCATTATCGGCATGTCCATCGGCGCGCTGGCGGGTCTTGCGGGTATTATGGGCATTGTATCAGAACTTATCAGCGAATGGACAATAGTACTCTTCGGCGGCGAGGGTGTCAGTATGCTTTCGGTTGCGATCGTCATCCTTCTTTTGTGCTATTATTTCTTATGGGTCGGGAAGTATTCCGGATTCGAAAAATTGCTCAGCACGCTTGTCATGATCATGGGGATCAGTTTTATTTTCAGCATGTTTATGGTTATTCCTGCACCGAAAGATGTCATTTTGGGTATGGTTCCGAGAATCCCGAACGAACCGAATGCACCGCTCATCATCGCCGCAATGACCGGCACAACGTGCGGTGCGATGCTTTTTGTTATGCGAAGCATCGTCGTGTCGGAAAAAGGCTGGACCATCGCCGACATGAAAATAAAACAGCGCGACGCCCTGATAAGCGTTACAATTATGCTAATCATATCTGGAGTCATCATGGCCTGCGCCGCGGGGACACTATATGTGTTGGGCATTCCGGTCGAAAACACTATCGATATGGTCAAAACACTCGAACCCATCGCCGGACGGTTTGCGATGACAATTTTTGTCATCGGAATTATCGGAGCCGGTGTAAGTTCTGTGTTTCCGGTTGCGATTGTGCTTCCATGGTTTATCAGCGATTATACTAACACCGACCGCAACCCGAAAAGCGCCTCATTCAGAATCATCGCCGCCCTGTCGCTTCTTGTCGGGCTAACCGTACCGGTGCTCGGCGGACGGCCGGTCTGGGTGATGATCGGATCGACCGCATTTCAGGCAACACTGATGCCGATTGTCACACTCGGTATGCTGGTTCTCATTAACAACAAAAAACTCATGGGTGAATACACTCCCGGATTCTGGCTGAACGCCGGAATCGTATCGACTGTTATATTCGGTCTTGTGACCGGATTTCTGGGAATTGTCGGGCTGATACGGTCACTTGGCTAAGATACCACGTGATATCAACAAATAAAACGGAGAAAGAAAATGCAATACGCTTTCGATACGTCGCAGACGAAACGATACCGTTTTCCCACACACACAAATGACCTTGTGATCGACCGTAAGGACGCCGAAACATCAGAGGTTTTTATCGTTATCCTTGAACCGGGCGAGGCCCCGCCGCTTCATAGCCATGACGATACAGAACAGATTTTCTATCTGCTCGAGGGCGAGGGCGTCCTCACCGCCAGCAGTGATAAAACCGAATATCCGGTGCATGTCGGCGATGTTGTCAGAATTCCGCCATCCACCCCCCATTCGATCCGTGCGGCAGGCAGTATGCGGATTAAATATCTGGCGATAGACTGTTTTATCGGAGGCCGCCCCGAGGACGAACCGACCTGGGACGATCATGTGAAAGTAGTCTGCGGGCGCGAGGGTTGGGATTTTGACGCTGTTATCGGCAGGTAAGCATGAGCGATATGATGCGTTGGACACGGTATTGAACCTGCGGGCTATTCCGGCTTCATAAATATCCTATCCCACCGGAATTTGTTTTTGATGTCGCTCCAGGGGACATCCGGATCGATACTCCACAGCACCATCCAGACTTTTCCCCGAAGGTTTTTCCGCGGCAGAAAACCCCATATCCGCGAATCCATTGACTGGTCGCGGTTATCTCCCATAACATAGAGCATTGAGTCGGGCACGATTTCGCGGGGCCTGAAATCCCGTCTGCCGTAGCCCGGTCCGGCCGGAAAAATTTCGGGATCGATGTTCTTACCGCCGGCCGGAAGCGGTATCTCGACATCGTCCAAAAACAATTTCTTGCTGACAACCTCGACCGATTGCCCCGGCACCGCGACACACCGTTTTACATGAGTCTCAGAGGGTTCGTGCGGATAGGAAAAGGTAAGAAGATCGCCGGTCTCGGGATCGTTGAACGGGATCAGTATCCGGTCTGAAAACGGCATCCGCAGACCGTACCATGATTTGAACACAATGATCGCATCGCCGGTCATGATCGTATCCTCCATGGACGGCGATATTACGGTATGATTCTCAAATACGAATATAAACAGGAGGATGCATACGATGAGAATAAACGATGTGATATGCTGTTTCATACGCTCTCAACCGGATCCGTTATATTCGCGGGTCGTAAACTCAGTTCGTGAATGATAAAGGGATGAGCTGTCGGAGATTATCAGCCGTCCTTGAGTATCTGCTCAATGATTTCCTGAAGTATACGCTCGTAATCCTCAAACGGCACCTGGCAAGTCCCGACTTCTTTATGGCCGCCGCCGCCGTATTTCAGCATGAGTTTTCCGACATCGGTCCGGCTGGTACGGTTGATAATGCTGTGTCCGCAGGAAATAACAACATTCTGTTTGTTTTTACCCCACATCAGCCGGACCTCGATGTTCTGATCGAGACAGATGGCAAATACAAGGAACCGGTTGCCGGTGAACACGATATCCTCCTCGAGGAGATTCGTGAGTATCAGATGGTCGTTGATATTACAGACCCGTTCGAGCATCTGAATGAATACCTCCGTCTGCTCGTAGTATTTTGTTACACGTTCCTTTACGTCGGGAATTTCAAGGATTTCATCGGCGGTCATGGTCCTGCAATACTGTATCATGTCTTCCATGAGCTGGTAATTACTAATATTGAAGTCTTTAAAGTGCCCGAGACCGGTCCGCGGATCCATGATAAACGAAAGGAGGATATAGCCTTTCGGCGATAAAATATCGTTTGCCCGCAGATTTCCCGAATCGCTTCTGTTTACTGCCTCGAGTAGCGGCAGAAAATGTTCGGGAAAAGACTGAGTGCCACCGTAATAATCCCAAATCACCTGAGCACAGCTTGGGGAGGGGCGGCTGTCTCCCTCGTACCCAAACTTGTCCATTTTAAGACGCTTCTCCTCGCTGGAATGATGATCAAACCAGAGCCCGCATCCCGGAGCATAAGGGACATTCGCCAAAACGTCATTGGAAGTCACATCCACATTTCCGTCCTGCACATCTTTTGGATGGACGAACAAATACTCGTCAATAATTCCCTTCTCAACCAAAAAAACAGCACAAACCAGACCGTCAAAATCCGAACGAGTTATCAGTCTCATTGAAGTAACTCCTTATATCGAATATACATGATTCATTATCGCTCACAGAAAAAAATGAACTCACCTCTATCGATATATAATATGAACAGAGAAGCTTTATGACAAGTATTTTCTGTGAATACGTCAATATTAATACATCTTTATGCAACCGTTGAAATCTTACCATTTCAGGGTATTCACGGTTCCATTGTATGCAGTTTTACTCGGTCGGATATCCGGCATTGGTCCAGCCGAGTATACCATCGACCATATGATAGATGTTTTCAAATTCAAGCTCGCTCATGATCTTGACCGCTCCCAAACTGCGGCTTCCGGTCTTGCAATGTACAAGATAGGTTTTGCTTTTATCCATTGCGGCAAGTTTTTCTCTAAAATCGCCGGTATTATAATTTACATTGACCGCACCGCTGATATGTCCATTTTCATATTCCTCCGGCGTACGGACATCGAGAATAACGAAATCGTCGTTGCCGGTATTCTTTTTGACAAGGTCGTATGCGCCGCTGGCGTCCAGTTTGATATAATTAGATTGGTTCGACACAGCTTTGGGGTTGTTAGAAATCGAGCATCCGTATACGAAAACCAGCAGTATCAGTACGGCTGTAATGAGAACAATATAGTTAATAGTTATGTCCACGTTTCTTTTCCTTCTATTAACAATAACTGGCCCATCATCCTATAAATCCGGTCATAAAACGTATTCAACGGTAACGGATGGTTATTATACGTCCCGAAATCGTAATACAATTCAAAAATAAAAATATGAACCGTAAATGCGGTCGAATTTCATCGAATTAATAAAAACATTTGCACTCCGACAAAAATATTATCATTTTTAATACGAGCAAGATGGTTAGAGAAGTAAACCGGTTAGAGCGGCAGCGCAATTAATACAACGGCTGGGAAACAGAAATAATATGCAGGAAAGAAGAAAAAACGAACGTATCAGTTTAATAACGTTTGCGGAATCGGAAGTTTTCGCGGCAGAAATTCTCGATAAAAACGATATTAAGCGGGAGGATCTGATTCCCCAATCGTTTTTTATGGTATACGACCGCGAGGATGGTAACATTGTCGGTTATCTGATAGATATTTCAGTCGGCGGACTCCTTCTGATTGCGTATAAACCGTTCGAATTCAACGCGCAGTATTCGTTTCGCATGGATTTTACACCCGTTCTCGATCACGAACGCTGGCTGGAATTCGATGTCAGATGCGCCTGGGCAGTCAACAAGAATGATATCGAATGCAACATAACCGGATTCGAGTTTACGAATATCAGCAAGGACAACTTGCATATCATAAAATCGGTTATTCAACGATATACAGCAGCAAATCTTTCATAACATGCGTTTCCACAATTTTTAGAGTCGCCTCGGGATTTAATGACCGCATTAAAATGATAGACTGATCCGTTTCTTCGTTCATTTGTCGCATTCCCGACGATAAGTCATTCAATTGTCAGCGACTGCCCCTCCTCTGGTACAAACGTACTGAACTTCAATTCACCGAGTTTTTTAGCAAGCATGTCGATCGATTCGGTTTCGCCGTGAACAAGCGCAATCTTTTTCACGCTCAGATTCGATTCGGAAAGGAATTCGATTATTTCCTTTTGGTCGGCATGGCCGCTGAATCCATCGGGCGGCACAACCTCCGCGTTAATCGGATAGGTTTTTCGCATGAAATTCACCATTGGCGGTTCGCCCCCGTTTTCTCTATGAGCCCGGGCAAGCTCGATGATGCGGCGGCCGAGGGTGTTCTGCGCCTGATATCCCACAAACAGGATTGTGTTTTTGCTGTCGTGAATTCGGTGGCGAAGATGGTGAAGGATTCTGCCCGATTCGCACATACCCGAGGCGGAGAGCACGATATGCTGGTTCGAATCACGGTTTAGCGCCATGGATTCCTCAACCGATTGGGTGTATTTGAGCTGACGGAAGCTGAATGGATTTTCTCCATTCTCGAGAAACGTCTTGTGAGTTTCATAGTCGTAACATTCCGGATGTTCTGCGAACACCCGTGTGAGATTAGATGCAAGCGGACTATCGACATATACCGGCATTGAGGGCAGCCGTTTTTTGTTATAGAGTTCGTGAAGCATGTAGACAAGTGTCTGTGTCCGTTCCATCGCAAAAGACGGGATGACAACGCTGCCTCCGCGTTTGTATGTTCGGTTGATAACATCGGCGAGTTCATCCGCCAAATCGGAGACCGGCCCGTGCTGGCGATTTCCATAGGTACTCTCCATTATAAGGAGGTCGAGTTTACGGTGCTCTGGTGCGAAATTAAGTGTTGGATTCCGAAGGATTGGCACATCGAACCGTCCGAGATCGCCGGTAAAACCGATTGTCTTTTTCGTTCCATTTTCCTCTGCCTCAATGATGATAAGAGCGGAGCCGAGAATATGACCGGCATCGTAAAACGTACATTTCACACCCTCCCCAATCTCGATCGGAGTGTTATACGGGTATCCCTCGAAGTGCTCGAGGGCATCCTCAGCGTCCTTTTCAGTATAAATTGGCGTAACCAGCGGGAGATTGTTTTGGGTGATAATCTCGAGGATTTTTTCCTTGTTGAGATACCAGCTATCACGCTTCAGCTTTTTTTTAATATTCCTGATCTCGGCGTTTGTCAGCGCTTTGTTTTTTTTACGGCGGGACTCCTGTTTCATCACAAACGCCCGCGCAGCTTTATAATTAAGATAATCGGCATCCGATTCCTGAATATGTCCGCTGTCGCGAAGCATAAACTCGCAGGCATCGTGCGTCGGCCGCGTCGTGACAATCCGTCCGTTGAATCCATTCAGGCATAGCAATGGCAGCCGTCCGGAATGATCGATATGTGCGTGGGATAAGACGACATTAGTCACCTCAGAGGGATCGAAAAGAAAGCTCTTGTTTTTTACGGCGCTTCGTTTACGGTTTCCCTGAAAAAGACCGCAATCGAGCAGAATGCGGTTTTTACCGATGGTAAGAAGGTGCGACGATCCTGTAACTTCTCTGACTGCGCCATAAAACGTTGCTTTCATAAATATTTTTCCTTCGTACAGTTAAGGTTAATTAATATTCTCATTATATATCAGTTGTGTCGTATTCTCCGAGATTGAGCAGATAACTGCCGTATTCATGAACAAGAATAATTACATATTCGTTCCACTCTGCGGAAATATTGCTCGGAACGGAATGATCCGATTGGGAAATATACCCGCCGCCTTTCGCCGCATTCAGTTTCCTGAGTACACTTTTCTTAAGCTCGTCAAACGGAACTGTAGCCCATTCAAGCACATCCTCATTTCCGCAAAATTCGGCTCCAATCTGCACAAATGCTCCATACACTTTATTCGCCGCGTTTCTCTATACCTTTGAAATCGATAATAAGCGGATTGTTATATTCCTCGGCAGTTTTCACAACATACGCCTTGAAATCTTCGGTCGTATTCAGCGCTTCTCCCTCGCTCCAGCCGCCGGCGATTAGATATTCGTATGACAAGTTCTCGGTCAACGGAATGCCGAACGTATAATTATCGCCGCCAAACTCGACCGTACGGAATTCGGGTTGATATTTGTCCTTTACCACTAATGCGTTGCCCACGTAATCCACATGCAGCGTATTTTCGCCGGATTCATCATCGGGATCGGAAATTTCATCGTCTCCAATGGTAATAATGATCCCATCATCGATATGATTGTCGTATTCACTGGCATTCTTTCTGATACCGCAGCCGAACATGGTTCCCTCCTCAACCGGCAGAAATGTAGTATACTGCACGTTACATGTCGAATAGTTTTGGTTGCTGTATGCGGTATAATATTGTTCGAGCTCATATGAACCGTTCGATGTCCAGTTCATGGTCTTAATCCGCACAATACTCCGCACCGGGCCGTTGACAACGACATCGTATGCATATCGCGTATCGGATATTTGGCCGTCGTTGAAATTTGAACTGGAAAACTTTTCATCGGCAGGCATGGTAAACCGCGGCCGCGAGACCGTACCGGGCTCATCCGGATTTTCGAACAGACAGATGCCGCCGGCGCCAAAGGTTCCCGCAACCCGCTGAATGTCTGAACCGTGATCGTATTCAACTCCATAACCGTTGAGGTTTTTCATATACAATTCGTTCGACATCAGGACACCCTTGCGTTTTCCGAACATATCGATGTCGGTGGGATACCAGAGTTTCCAGCCTATGTGCGCGGATTCCCAGAACGGAATAATGTGACGACAGTAGCTGCCGATCGCCGCATGCGTTCCGTGATCGGCCCACCCGCGCTGAGAGAATCCGATATAGATATACATGGTTTTGGTTTCATCAGCTCCTATATCGGTCATAAAAAACAGCTCGTCCCAGACACCGTCCTTATCGAGATCGTCGAGCTGACGGGAGAGCTGATATCCGTTCTTCTCCGCTCTCATAAGATGACCACCCTGCCGTGCGAGCAGTTCTTTTGAGGGAGCCGGCCGCGGTTCGAGTTCGGGATCTACAACGGAAACCCACATTTCGTTAAGGTCTTTCATGGGCATTTGATCCCGCGAGATTATTACCGGACAGTCTTTGCGGTCGAAATCGAGCGTATTCCTAAGCGTCAACTCGATCCTGATCGCAGGCTCGTCGCCACCCTCGGCATACCAAGCATATCCTGCAGCATGCGTTCGAACATTGGGTACCAAAAGAAAAATATTTATAAGTAGTACGAAGTAACGGCGCATTTTACCTCCGATTAATAATTTGTTTAATTTTTATTTGCGTTAACGGAAAATCTTCGATTCATATTATACAATTACTATTAAAATGGCAATCAATTTCTACGGATGAATACCATTATAACGAAAATATTTATGATTATTCATCAAGAGGGCGGTATGCTTTCGGGATATCGGCTTTCAAAAACACGTTTTCACAAATGAAACAGCTTGTGCGCGGCCAGGACGTAAAATCGTGCAAATGAAAGATTTCGACATCGAGGTTTTCTATGCTTTCGATCCGTTTCACGGCGGCGCTCATGAGTCCGGAGGTATATCCGTTTTTTTCTGCCGCTGCACTGAACAACCATCAGATGCGTCATCGTATTTCCCGTTATATCGAGCCGCATTATTGTACTACTGTCATAGTACACTAATACGGATATTAAGCCCGACCAGCCGTTTCGATTCGGAATGCGCGCTGAATATTTGTATTTTTATCTCAGGTATAGTATACTATGAATTCGAGGATATTTCACCTCTTTTTCACAAATAATTGACAACACATAAAAAATATCAAATAGTTTTCTACCAACCTATACAGGAGAAGTATCCATGAAAATCACAGACGGATTATATCTTGTCGGCAGCGGCCGATCCGGGTTCAGTATGACCCACCGGTGCGATTGCCATGTGTACCTGCTTGCCGGTTCGGAGGGTTGTATTATGATCGACACCGGTGTCGGTCTCGAGGTCGAGCGGATTATCGGCACAATCCGCGCGGACGGTCTCGATCCTCAAACGGTCAGGGATGTGTTCATCACGCATGTCCATTCAGATCACGCCGGAGGAAGCGCGGAACTCAGGGGAAAACTCGGCGCACGCATTTATGTCCCCAAACTCGGCGCACATCTCCTCCGCACCGGCGACGAGGAGGGGCTCAGCCTCCCTATCGCAAAAGCGGACGGCGTCTACCCTGAGGACTACACATTCCAACCGTGCGAACCGGATTCGGAGCTTGCGGGCGGCGAGGAGTTCACATTCGGCGATATTTCCCTCCGCACGATTCACACGCCCGGCCATTCGGCGGACTCTATCTGCTATCTTGCGGAAACTGGCGGCAAACGTATCCTGTTCAGCGGCGACGTTGTCCTGCACGAAGGGCTGCTGCTGTTTCTAAACTGTCCCGGTTCGACCATGGAGGGATACCGCGGCTCGATGACGAAACTCGGCGGTCTCGATATCAATATGCTCATGCCGGGTCACGGCTCATTCGTTTTGTCGGAGGGTCAGGATCATGTGGACAAGGCTATCGAGGCACTGAAACATCTCGCGCCCCCGCCGGCGATGTGGTAGGGAATGGGGATAAAATATCATTCCGCATACCGGATCGAATCTTTAATCTCCGCCTCGGCGAATCCTTTGAGGCGGAGCGTACACGAGTCGCATTTCCCGCAGGCATAACCCTCAGGCGTGGGATCATAGCAGCTCGAGGTCAGAGAGTAATCGACGCCGAGGTCTCTGCCGGCACGGATAATCTCGGTCTTTGTCATGCTGATGAGCGGTGTATGGATGGTGATGCGGCCGCCCTCGACACCGGCCTTTGTGGCAAGATTGGCAAGGGTCTCGAATGCCTCGATAAATTCGGGACGGCAGTCGGGATAGCCCGAATAATCGACCGCATTTACGCCGATATAGATATCGTTCGCGCCGAGCACCTCCGCCCAGCCGAGGGCATAGGACAGAAAGATTGTGTTGCGCGCCGGGACATAAGTGACCGGTATTTCCCCGGCAATGTCAGTTTCAGTCCGGCTTTTCGGTACTTCGATGTTATCGGTGAGCGCCGAGCCGCCGATCTGCCGCAGATCGATCACAACCTCGATCCGCTGAGAAACGCCCATGGATTTGCAGACCAGCCGTGCGGACTCGAGTTCACGATCATGACGCTGGCCGTAACGGAAACTCATAACGCATGGCTCGAAACCGTCCCGTTTCGCTATGGCGAGTGCTGTGGTTGAATCGATGCCGCCGGAGAGAAGCACGACCGCTTTGGGGGATGAATCGCTCATGACCAGTCCTGCGCATAATAGGTGACACGGTATTTATCGCTTTCGGCGACCGTGACTGAGCGCACGGTGATTTTATCGCTGTTCAGTTTTTCGGAAAGGCGGCCGAAAATATATTGTGCGAGATTTTCAGCGGTCGGGTTGACCGTTCTGAACATATCGAGTTCGTTCAGCGTCCGGTGATCGAACTCGCCGGTAATCTCATTGAGCGCTTTTGAAACATCCTTAAAATCGATACCGATACCCAAATGGTCGAGCGATTCTGCGCCGATACACGCTGTCACACCCCACGTGTGGCCGTGAAGCCGCGCGCAATCACCTTTATAGCCCCGAATGCTGTGTGCGGCGGCGAAATGTGAATCCACTTCAAGTTTAAACATGGCGCCTCAGCTTTCGTCTTCCTTGGATACCGTCCAGCCGACCCGTGCCACAGTCCGTTTTTCCCGGGACATAACAAGATAGATATAGCTGTTATCGCCGTCGATAAGGTCCTGGCCGAAAAACGTGACCTTTTTGAAATAAAGCGTGATTTCACCGACAAACAGATCCTGGGCGAAATTTCTGTCATAATAGCTTGAATACACAGAATCCTGGCTTGTCCGCACGGGCGATTGGACAATATCGTTCGGCTCAATCATGACACCGTCCGAATTCTCGAGATATATCGCCCAGAGTTCAGGCTCGATAGATTTATCCGAAAATCCCGATTCCATTTCAAGTTCAATACGAAACATACCCTCGCGGATATTGTCAGCACGGTATTTACGCCGAAATTCCGCAAGGTCGTCCCCATCCAGTGAATCCGCTCTGCTTTGGACGATCATATCCGCCTCGGAGGAATAATCGTCAAGCAGCGCCGCACGGCAATTGATAGTGGCTTCGTGATTCGGATCAAACCGTCTCGATGAACCGTTATTGCTGAAAAGCGGATTCGGAATGGTATATTCGATGGTGTGGTTCTTTAAAATGCGTTCGGCATTTTCAGCGGTGATATCAACGGAATAATCTCTCCCGCTGATATCGCGCATATATTTGCCGCCGCTCGGTATACCGGACATACGGGAGCATGACAGAACCACCAGCGATGTTATCACAATAATACCAAATAACCGATTCATGCTCCTCCTGCCCAAGCCGTTTATGCTGTTTATAATGATTGATTTAATATACTCATTTACAGATTTGTGCGCAAGACAATGCGGATGCCGGCGGCTGTAAAACCGTCCGCAATCCGCAAATTCCACATTCCACTTGCGGGATATGGAGCAATATGGTACATTCAATCACAACGAAAGGCATACTCATGAAAAAACAAACGCTGACCGGACTTTTTCCCGAGGAAATATCGGCGCTGCTGCCAAACGAAAAAGCAACATACCGCGGAATGCAAATTTTTCGGTGGATTCATGAACACGGCGCAGAGTCGTTCGACGATATGACCAATCTCTCGAAATCCCTCCGCGGGGAGATCGGCGACCGTTTTACAATCGGCGCAGTCGAGCAGGCAGATGTGGTTCATTCCACGGACGGTTCAACCTCGAAATTCCTCTGGAGGCTCTGTGACAACAACACTATTGAAAGTGTCATCATCCGCGACCAAAACCGGAATACCGCATGTATCTCATCCCAGGCCGGATGCAGGTTCGGCTGCGCATTCTGCCGTACGGGCGATATGGGATTCAAACGGAATCTCACCTCCGGCGAGATTGTCGACCAGCTTATCAAGATGCAAAATCATCTCAAATCTTCCGGCGAGGAAATCTCGAATATCGTATTCATGGGAATGGGTGAACCGCTCGATAACCGCTCGGAGGTTTTCCGCGCGATCAAGATTATCAACATGGAGGAGGCGCTCGAGTTTAGCCAGTATAAAGTCACCGTTTCAACCTGCGGTATCGCGCCGGGGATTGCGGAACTTGCGAGAACGTTCAGGAAAATCGGGCTCGCAGTATCGCTGAACGCCCCCGATGACGAACTTCGCAGCAAACTCATGCCCTGCAACCGCGTTTATCCGCTGAACGACCTGCTTGAGGCCGTGCGGGACTACACGAAATCCTCCGGCCGCCGCGCGACATTCGAATACATCCTCATCGACGGTGTCAACGACTCTCCGGGACATGCCCGAAACCTGCTCAAAATTGCTAAAAGCGTCCCCTCAAAAATCAACCTTATCGCGTTCAACGAGTTCGGCGAATCCGGATTCAAACGTCCCCCCGACCGCAGGATCGAGACATTCCAAAAGATACTTTTCGACGGCCATGTCACCGCAATGCTCAGGAAAAGCAAAGGCGCCGATATCCTCGCCGCCTGCGGACAGCTTGCGACAAAAAAGGGTAAGTAATAATTGTTGCGCGCCCCTCATTTATAGCACATATTGTTTCATGTTCATTCAATCGGGGAGAATTATGTATAAACAATATCTGAAAAATCTGCATGAAACGGCGTCACGAGGCGATGCGCGGGAAGAAAGCTATTATATTCATCTCGACGAGTTGTTAAAAACGTTTGCTGAAAACGAAAAATTACGAAATGTCGATGTTACCATCCTCCCCAAAAAAACTGAAGCGGGTAATCCCGATTTTCGGATTTGGGACGGAAAAACCCACATAACAGGATATATCGAAGCCAAAGACCCATCCGTCACAAACCTCGATAATATTGAACACTCGGAGCAATTGGAGCGATACCGTTCCACGTTCCCCAATGTGATTCTTACCAACTTTTATGAATTCAGGCTTTATCGAGACGGGCAACGCGTCGCCCAGGCTATGATCGGCCGTCCAATCGTTGCGAAACGATTACAAATTGTGCCGCCATTGGAAGATATCGAAAACGTTAACAAACTCTTAAATACCTTCTTTTCTTTTTCTCAGCCGCATGTAAAAACAGCACGTTCTCTTGCGCTTGAACTTGCAAAACGCACCCGTTTTCTCCGTGATGAGGTCATTGCCGTTGAAATGGAGGAAAACGGGACAAAGGGCCATAATCAGCTCATCGGTTTTTTCGAGGCATTCAAAAAATATCTGATATCAACGCTGACCGAAGAACAATTCGCTGATCTTTACGCCCAGACGATTACATACGGCCTTTTTGCGGCACGCTCCAGAGTACCTCAAAATAATGAGTTTAACCGCAAAGTTGCATTCGAATACATCCCGCAGACCATCGGTATTCTCCGCGATGTATTCAGGTACATCTCGCTTGAGGAACCGCCGAAATCTCTGCAGATCATTGTGGAAGATATTGCCGAGATATTGAAAAATGCCGACGTCAACAACATTATTCATGAATATGGAATAACCGGAAAAGGCACCGATCCGATTATTCATTTTTATGAAACGTTTCTTTCCACGTATGACCCCAAGGTGCGTGAGAAGCGCGGCGTCTATTATACTCCCGAGCCGGTTGTCGGATATATCACCCGCTCTATTCATTCCATTCTGAAAACTCATTTCGGCATGGCGGACGGTCTTGCCGATGAAAACGTGAAACTGCTCGATCCCGCCGGCGGCACACTTACATTCCCCGCCGAGGCAATCCGGCTTGCTGTCGATGAGTTTACTTCGAAATACGGCGAGGGCGGCCTGCACCGCTGGCTAAAATCTCACATCCTTGAAAATTTCCACGCTTTTGAACTGATGATGGCGCCCTATGCCATCGGACACCTGAAAATCGGGCTCATATTCGACGAACTCGGCTATAAAATGTCTGACGACGAACGGTTCAAGCTTTATCTGACCAATACGCTTGAAATGGAAGAGATCGAAAAGATCGCCATTCCGGGCTTAAGCTCACTCAGCGAAGAAAGCCATCTCGCGGGCGCCGTGAAAAAAGAACAGCCGGTATTAGTGATTCTCGGCAATCCGCCCTACAGCGGTATCTCCGCGAATATCAATGAATGGACGGAACGGCTGCTCAAGAAAGATATGGACGGCGCGCAAAGTTATTACACAATCGACGGGGAGCCGCTCGGCGAAAAAAATCCGAAATGGCTTCAGGACGATTATGTCAAATTCCTCCGTTTCGCACAATGGAAAATTCAGACGTCCGGTTACGGCATCGTGGGCATGATCACCAATCACAGTTATCTTGATAATCCCACATTCCGCGGTATGCGCCAGAGTCTGATGAACACGTTTGACGAAATATATATTCTCGATCTCCACGGCAACAGCCTGAAAAAGGAAACCACACCCGACGGCGGAAAAGACGAAAATGTGTTCGATATTAGGCAGGGTGTTGCCATTGTTTTAATGATAAAGAAAAAGAAGTCAAATGAAATATAATCCGGAAAAACACAAACGTCATTCTTTGCGACTGAAAGAGTATGATTATTCTGAAACAGGCGGTTATTTTATAACGATATGTACAATCAATAAATCGTTGATTTTTGAAGAATATCCGGAATTGAAACGAATTACCGAATGTGAATGGAAAAATATTCAAAATCGCGATGAAAATATTCGATTAGACGAATTTGTCATTATGCCAAACCATTTCCATGGAATAGTTTTTATCAATCCATTACATGCAAAAACCCAAAACGTAGGGGTAACCCTCGCGGTTACCCAAAATAAAGACCCGAAAAACCACAATCCAGAAAAAAATAATGTCGCGGTTACCCAAGATAAAAACATGAGGGCAGGGGCGAGCCCTGCCCCTACAAGACTTGGTGATATTGTCGGTTCTTTTAAATCATTATGCGCTCATAGATGGCTTCATTATATCAATGAAAACAAACTAAACATAAGCGCTAAAATCTGGCAGAGAAATTATTACGATCATGTGATTCGAAATGAACGTGAACTTAAACACATCAGGCAATATATTGTCAATAATCCGTTAAAATGGGAATTTGATAGAGAAAACGAACTCTCAAAATATTATGATTTAAACCATGATGTATATTTCCGGGGCGTCTATGAAAACTGAAATATTTCATACCGATATTTATGGGCTGCGTACTGACAAATACAATTGGCTCAATAACCACGACATTCGTTCTACAAAATGGGAAAAACTATCCCCCAAATCAGAATTTTACTTCTTTATCCCGCGTGATGAAACATTATTGGAAAAATATGAAACATTTATGAAAATAAATGATATTTTTCCTGTCAACAGCGTAGGGATTGTTACGTCAAGAGATAATTTCGTAATCAGTTATAATGAGAGAGATTTAAAAAATAGAATTCTCCAGTTTCAAAATCTTTCGCAACCTGATGAGATAATAAAAGATGCTTTCAACTTAAAGGATAAATCCAATTGGTCAATTAAAAACGCACGAAAAAATGTAACTGAAATTGATAATACTGACAACACTATTAAAGAGATTTTATACCGTCCTTTTGATAAAAGATACATATTTTATCATCAATCGGTTATTGAAAGAATGCGCCATGAAGTCATGCGTCACATGCTGGAAGAAAATATTGCATTATGTTTCATGAGACAATATTCGGGAAGCAGTCCTTATACACATTTTTTAATAACCGACCAAATGATTGATAACCGTACTTTCTTCAGTAGCAAAGGTATTATACAACTAGCGCCATTATTCCTCTACCCCGACAAAGACAAATCAGACCTTTTCTCACAACACCAAACCGAAAAAG
>CAZCDQ010000013.1:0-1436 GCA_964497605.1 uncultured bacterium | reverse complement strand
TCATCAATCGGTTATTGAAAGAATGCGCCATGAAGTCATGCGTCACATGTTGGAAGAAAATATTGGTTTGACAATAGGTAGACAAGTAAAAGCAAGCAAGGATTGGCGTCATTGCCTTATATCTGATTTAATGATTGAAAGTTGCTATATCTCTAATAAAACAAGTGAAATTAGTTATATTTTACCTCTTTACATTTACCCCGACAAAGACAAATCAGACCTTTTCTCACAACACCAAACCGAAAAAGTTCCGAATATCCCTCAATCAATATTTAACACATTGTCTGCTATTTACGGGCACACGCCCACCCCGGAAGACATCCTCTATTATATCTACGGCGTATTTTACAGCAATATCTATCGCGAGACCTATGCGGAATTTCTGAAAATCGATTTCCCGCGCGTGCCGTTTTCCGCGGATTATGCCCTGTTCAAGAATATGGGCGCGTGCGGTGAAGACCTTGCCGGGCTGCATGTATTGAAAAGCCCGATGCTCGATATGCCAACCGCCAAATATCAGGGCGGCGGCGATAACGACCGGATCGAAAAACCCGCATATAAGGAAGATGAGCGGCGTATTTATATCAATGCGGACAAGTATTTCGAGGGTGTTGCGCCCAAGGTATGGAATTATCATATCGGCGGGTATCAGGTATTACAGAAATATTTGAAAGACCGCAAGGGCAGAATCATGGACGATGCCCCGCGATATTGCAGAATTGTCACCGCGATCGAAAAAACCATCGAAATTCAGCAAAAAATCGATGAAATATATCCCGAAATCGAAAAGAATTTGATTGATTCGTGGTGAGAAATCTGAAGAAACAAACGAGTACACAATTGCCGTAGGGACAGGACTCGCCCCTGCCCGGTTTTTATGGTTTTTGGGTATTCGCAAAAGGGTAACCGCAAGGGTTACCCCTACACAAGAATCGTTTAACAAGCGTTTTATACAAAAAAAACATATACAATAAAAAAACATTTTACCATGAAATATAATCGCGATAAACACAAACGGCATTCGATACGATTGAAACATTACGACTATTCTCAAAATGTCGGATATTTTTTAACGATTTGTACGAGTAAGAAAGCGTTGTTTTTTGAAGAATATCCAGAATTAAAACGAATTGTCGAATGTGAATGGGCACATATCCAAAACCGATATGAAAATATTCATATTGATGATTTATTGTTATGCAAAATCATTTACACGGCATAATATTTATTGGAGAACCGCATTCTGATATAGAAACAAAAGTGACAATGTCCGATAATGGAGGGGTAACCCTCGCGGTTACCCAACAAGAAAATATGAAAACCCAAAAATATAATGTAGGGGTAACCCTCGCGGTTACCCAAAATGAAAATGTGAGGGCATGGGCAAGCCCTGCTTCTACGGTAAGGTTATAACCTATCGGGTTATCATATTATTT
>CAZCDQ010000012.1:0-34802 GCA_964497605.1 uncultured bacterium | reverse complement strand
TAATACTGGACATTCACAATTGGTTGCTTAAATTAAACTTTTGACTGTCGAGTTATTAAAGAAAATCCCTTTTATTCAAGTATTACTTATTCAATATTCTCTCTAATCGAAACTGTCTTTATTCTTTCAAAAAATGTTTATCCCGTTCCTGAAGATTCTGTTATAGATTACTTTATAAAGTTAGTTGGGAAAATCTCAACATGGAAGAGTGATAAGGCAAGAAAAACAGCAACATATATATTTTCAAATTATGCTTGTGAATTGGACTTTTTGGTAAAGATAAATAATCATTTTTATATTACATCAAACGGTATTCAAGCTGTTCTATTATTACAACTAAATCGTTCAATAAAATTAATAGAAAGCAGGAAATAAAATATTTTACCCACCTGTCTACAACGGCTAAAATTTTAAAAATTAGTTGAAGTATATATAAATTGAATTAAAGTTTTTGCACAAATATCCTGTATAATTCAACAATATCATCTGGTATAAATTTATCCAGAGGATATGATCTACCCCCCTCCTCATTCCCCCTCAAACTTCTCCCTGATCGTCCTGATAATATTCGTGGTGGACATATTTTCCAAAAGCGGCAAAAGTACGACTTTCCCCCCATACGATTCAATAATATCGTGCCCGACAACCTCCTCTGTGGTGTAGTCCGCGCCTTTGGCGAGCACGTCCGGGCGGACTGCGCCGATCAGGTCGAACGGCGTGTCCTCGTCAAACAGCACAACGTAATCGATACATTCCAGCGCCGCGAGGATGTGGCTCCGTTCCTGCTCGGGCAGGATGGGGCGTGTGGGGCCTTTGAGCGCCCGCACGGAGCGGTCGGTGTTGAGGCCGACAATCAGGATGTCGCCGAGCCCGCGCGCCTCGTTGAGATAGGTGATATGACCGACATGAATGAGATCGAAACAGCCGTTGGTGAACACGATCTTTTTGCCGGCGTTTTTCAGTTCTTTGACAATGCCGAGCAGGGCAAGGAGGCCGACAATCTTGTCGGCGGAAGACGGCCCGAACGCGTAATCCATGATCTCGGTGGGCGTGGTGACCGCAGTCTGGTGTTTGCCGACCACAATGCCCGCGGCGATGTTCGCCACATAGCAGGCGTCCGCAAGCTCCGCGCCGCCCGACACCGCGGCGGCAACAGTCGCGATGACTGTGTCGCCCGCGCCGGTGACATCGTAGACCTCGCGGGTCTTGGCGTGAACGTGCTGCGGTGGTTTGTCTTTCTCGATGAGGATCATACCATCAGGGCCGCAGGTGACAAGCATGTTCTCGATGCCGGACGCCGCCATGATGTAACGCGCCGGGGATTCGACATCGGCGGCGGTGAGGGTTCCGACACCGGCCGCGGCGGAAAGTTCGGGCAGGTTCGGAGTCACTAAATACGCGCCGCGGTATTTGCTGAAATCGGCGGATTTCGGATCGACAATCACCTTTTTCCCTGCCTCCGCAAGCGCGGTGACCAGCCGTGCCGAAATCATCCCCTTGGCGTAATCGGAGACAATGACAATGTCGGCGTCTAACGCGGCGATGCTGGCGGTAATCTGCTGTTCGATGTCATGATCGACATGATGTTTCGTTTCACGGTCGACACGGAGCACCTGATTGCCGCGGGCGATCATACGGGTTTTGCGGCAGGTGGGGCGGCCTTTTTCCGCAATGAGTCCGTTGGTTCCGAGACCGAGTTCGGCGAGAGTTTCCCGGACAATGTTGCCGTCCGTATCGTCGCCGACCACGCCGAACAAATGCGCCTCCGCGCCGAGGGAGGCGATGTTGACCGCCACATTGGCGGCGCCTCCGGGTTTGTAGGTCCGCGCCTGTTCGAGGATGATGGGTTCCGGCGCCTCGGGGCTGATACGGTCGGAATCGCCGATGATGTATTCGTCGAGGATGATGTCGCCGACCACGGCGGCCGATGCGGATTCGATGCCTGCAAGTAGGCTTTTCAGACGGTTACGCACGTTCGAGCCTCGCTTTCTCGAGCTTGATCGCCGAGGCGAGAAGCGGCAGCATGATCTCGTGATGGCCGGTGAGGTTGTAGGCTTTTGCGCCGGTGAGGGACGGCCGTTTGAGCACATTTTCCGCGGGTCGGTAATGCGTAGTCATATCCATGTTGACCGCGGTGAAATGAAGGACCTCGTGACCGAGATTCCGCACCGCTGACAGCGCTTTGAGGAACACCTCCGGCAGCAGCACCGCCGAGCCGAGATTGATATAGACGCCGCCCTCGAGGTTCGCGACATGATCGGCAAATACCATGAAATCGAGGTGGGAGGATTGACCGAGTACTGAGCCGTCCGCAGACGGGTGCACATGGATGGTGTCGGTTCCGATGGCGATGTGCATGGTGACATCGATATCGAGCCAGCCACCCTGGGCCAGTATGCTCAGTTCTTTGTAGGGATAATCCGATTGGGAAATATGCACGCCCAACGACCATCCCGCGCCGGTATCTATTTTCACTCCCTCGGCCATAACCTCGTTGAGTATCCGTCCGGTCTCCTCCACCATGCCGAATGAGCCGTCCTGAAGTGTTTCATCCACAACCTCTGAGGTTTCGCCGTGATACGCCAACTCGAAATCGTGAATCGAGCCCGCGCCGTTCATGGCAATGCAGGTGAGAATGTCCCGTTTCATGAGGTCGATGATGACCGGGCTGAGCCCGCACTTGATGGGATGCGCGCCCATGGCGAGGATGACCTCTTTGCCGTTCGATGAGGCCTCCGCGATTGCACGGGCGACCTCTTTGATTTGACGGGCGCCGAGAATATCCGGAAGCGAATCGTAGAAATCAGCAAACGAATCGCCGTCGGGGACAGTGCCGAGATCGGCGGTACGCACCTTATGTGTTCGTTTGCCGATCGGGATGGTTTTGATATCGGTGAATTTCACGCCGCATCTCCTGAATGAACTACCCCGCAGCAAGCCGCGAGGTATCAAGAATAGACCCCTCTGTCACTCCGCGACATCTCCCCTGTTAGGGGAGAATTTGCTATTCGGATATCTCATACATCTCGCCCCTGACAGGGGGGAAACCGGCGAAAGCCGGAGAGGGGTCATAGCCAGAGCTTTATCCCGGAGTAATCGCCGGGGAATTCTTTCGTTTAAAGATAATACGGTATTGCACGGTTTGCAATAATTCTTTGGACAGCGGTTGAGGACTGCAACCGGAGGTGTGCCGCACGATCTGTAAGGGAGAAAAGTATAACGTGTAAACGTTTACAAAAGCGGGTTGAAAGTCCGGCTTGCAAAAATGTGTTTATTCTATTACATTACAACGATGTGATTCCGTTCGGGTTCGCCGTTTCATTCGAACGGGGGCGTGTGTTGCATAAACGCTGCCCGGCCCGGACCTGATATCTGTGAACCTGCGGGTAATAAACGGAGCGTGTGTGAGAACCGTTGAAATACTGCTGCTAATACTATTGTTTACGTTCTGTTTTGTGGCAACAGAGGTAATAATCGCGCATTTTGTAGTTTTGGATGCGTTTCGGCGGTTTTTGATACGGCTTGTGTTTCTTGCGCAGTATAGTCTCCTTATCTATTATATGTTCGACTTTTTCACGGGATTAATAAAAAAAAACAACAACGAACGAGACGTTGACGAGTCTCAATACAATACAAACGAATGAGCGTACCCCATATCAATGAAAGGCTGAAAATGGATAATATAAACACTGATACGGTGGAAACCCCCAAAAAACCGAAAACGCCGCTGCTCGAACGAAAATCTTTTTCGTACGTGTATATGTTTTTAATTCTTCTGTATATCCTGTTGTCTGGATACATCCTGTTTTTTGCCGGTTCGGTATTTATCGAGGGCATTGCAAACGGCTGGTATAAAGCGGGCGCTGACCCCTCGGATAATTACGCGCTGTGGTGGTCGTTTCTGACCGCATTCCCCTGCCTGTTGGGTGTTGTGGGCGGCGTAACCGTGCTGTCCACCCATCCGAAAAGAATGCACAATGTAAAAATACTGCTGTTTATCCCCAATGTGGTTTGGACTGTTCAGCTTGTGCTCGGCAATTTCAGATGGGGATTCACCTATTGGCAGGAGTGGCTTCATCTTGTTCCGATGTCGGTATTCTGCTCATTCATGCTGTACTGCGTGGTGAAACAGGTAAGAATTCCAATTCTTGCGGTGAAACCCGGCAGAGAACTCGATATGGAACGCTCCTGACCGGGCAGGCGTTAAAATATTTAAATCCGGTTTTCCGGTTAAGTCAGCTTGATATCCGGAAAACCAAAGAAACACAAAACGACCTCACCCTTTCATTCCCCCTCCTTGAAAGAAGAGGGTGTAATGTTAGTATTACAGAATCCCCCTCGCCCGCTGGCGGGAGAGGGGATAAGGGGGGTGAGGGTTGTACAAGGCTATTGCTTATTTAACCGGATACCCGGATATTTAAACTTACACGAGAAAACCGATTGATATGAAACGTTTACGATTCTACATATTGTTGCTGCTACTTGGTGTAATGATGATGCCGGGTGAAACGGTCCCGCAGCGGAGATTAGTGAAAATACTTGTCTCGACACCGTATATAACCGAACAGAACTATCTGCCGGTTGCCGATGTTATGTCGGGCACAATCATCCGCGAATTGAAACGTGTCGGCGGTATCGAGATTATCGACCGTGAAAAATCCGAGGAATACATTGTCGGCCAGGGCGGTTCGGGATGGGTTGCGACCCGTGAACAGGCGGTCGATGTGGGTGATGCGCTTGGTGCAGATATCGTTATTTATTCCGCACTTCGGAAAGAATACAATTCATTTTATTACCATATTGGGTATATCGAGGTGAAACGGAATATACTGCAGCAGGTGATAAAAGGCTCGTTTCTCACTTCCATTTCGGCATCCGAAATCGGCAGGCTGATGAAAGAGGAAATCGAGAAGTTTCAGAAATTCATTCCGCTGCCCTCCGAGCTTGACGATCCCGGATCCGTAATTCGTCAGGTGACTGTCGATCCCGGCAACCTGCCGAAATCAGCCGAAATCGATAATTTCCCGCCCGGCGGGCGAAACGGCATGATCGAGCAGATATTTACCTATTACCGCATTTTTCCCGGAGAAATGGAATACAAAAAAATCGCCGGCAGATCATCGGTTATGAATTTGATGCAGCGGGAACAAATGGATGAAGAGCTTACCAAGCGTTACAATCAATACAACCTTTACGGCGATTTTGCAATCCGTCACAATCTCCAGGCGTTTTATATCCGCAATTGCTCCGCGATGGCGATTAATGTGCTGCTTGCCAATAAAATTCCGGTGCTCTTGGCGGACGATATGTTTCTTGGGTACTTTAACATGCTTTCGGACGGTTTCTGTATTTACAAAACATTGTCGAACAGAGCGTTCGATACGACCGATTTAACCCACCGCGACCGGCTGCTTGTGTTTTTCATTGTTCCGTATCCCGGCAGAAAAGGCGGGATTTCGAAAGATTATCTCGCCTCCGCAATAAGCCGCTACAAGGACGAATGGGGTGAAACACCCGAACTTGTTGAGTATGAAAACGGTATTTTCGATCTGGGAACGTCCGCCGACTGAAAATCTATACCGCACCTTTCCGAAATAAACTTGACCCTGCCGGAATAATCTCTCTTTGATAAGTAAAAATGAAACTGCACCCTCGGTGTGGTTTTTTTTGTGAGTAAGTTTTGGCCGAATATCGAAAATAGAGTTTGACATGCGTGCACATACTTGTTATTGTTTATTGCATATTAAACGGAGGAAATATGACTGTAGAAAACAATAATAGCGGTTCATTGCCGGAAGATTGCGGCGGGAATGATTATCGGGTGAAGTTATACGACAATATGCGGGAGTCGGGATCGTTTACAGGGGAATTGCGTTCGGAGTCGAATTATCTGCAGTATGCCGCCGATCATGTGGAGGAAATAACAACCTGTCATGAGCGCTATCCCGGTCAGTTTAAAACATTCTGGGGCGATAAAATGCCCGATGTGCTCTATTGTCTCGGCAACACTACGCTTTTCGCCGAAAAAATTGTTATGATATGCGGTGCGCGGGACGTTTCGAAAAAAGGGCTTGAAACTGCCTACAAATGCGGCAGGCTGTGCGCGGAGATGGGGTATACTGTCGCAAGCGGTTACGCACGAGGAGTTGATATGGCGGCGCATCAGGGTGCGCTCGAGGGTGGCGGCGGCACCATTGCGATACTACCCTACGGTCTCGGAAAACTCCGAAGAAACACCGCGCTCAGTCATGTGTTTGATTTTAATTTATTTCTTGCAGTGAGCGAACTGCCGCTCTCGTATCCGTTCACTACTGGGAACGCCCTCCGCCGGAACAAGCTTCTGGTTTCGCTTTCGCATGCGGTAATTGTCGTGGAATCCCGTGAAAAGGGCGGCACATGGTTCTCGGCGAACTATGCGGGCAGAAAAAACAAGCCGCTCTTTTTTTTCGAGGGTTCTCGAAAGGATGTAGTTCCAAAGCTGAAATCGATTGGCGGGATACGGCTCCGGACGATAAAAGGCGCCCCGAATCTGAAGAAAATCGAACGGCTGATGGAAAGTATATCGACCGATTAAACCGGCGATGATTGGATAAACACAGGCAGTTGCACATCGGGAGCGCAAGATATTACGGACTCAGTCCCAAAGACGGTGAAAAAATATTGACATAGACTAAAAATGCAGTTACCATAAGAAAACAAAAGATATTAGCGTTTTAGCTGCCGTTACGGCGATTCGGGCACGAGACAGATGCAGCTTTTCAATAATTCATCAATCCTCCAACACGGGGAGTACGCAATGGAACAGCATGGTTTATGTCGGAGAGATTTTCTTAAAACGGCGGGAGCAGGTACGCTCGGCGCGCTGGGACTCGGAGCGATGCCGCCCGAGACAGTGAAAGCCCTTGACAGCCTCGATCCCATCCGGATTACTAAGCTCGAAGCGATCACGTTCAAGGATGAGTTCTGGATGTGGGTGCGTGTGTATACCGATCAGGGCATTGTGGGAATCGGGGAAACCTATTTCGGTACGAACGCTCAGGTCGGGGCGCTGAAAGATTTCGCAAGCAGGCTTCTCGGGAGAGATGCACGAAATATCGAACGTATCTGGCGCGACATGTATAACCGCGCGTCCTTTCAGGTAACCGGCGGTGCGGAAATGCGGATAATATCGGCGATCAACATCGCACTCTGGGATATTGCCGGAAAGGCGCTCGGAGTTCCGGCATACACCCTGCTTGGCGGAAAAGCACAGGAACGTATGCGGTTGTATAACACCTACACGAGCGGCTGGAACATCAACGGGATGCAGTATGATACAGATGCGCGGAAAATTACCAGATTTCTGCTCGACCAGGGGATCAGGGCTTGTAAAATCTATCCTTATGAGGTTGTCGGACGGAGAACGGGCGGAACCTATATTTCCCCGACAGATGTGGATGAGTGCCTGACATGGGTGAAAGAAATCCGCGAGGAGGCCGGCGACGAAATGGAGATATGTATTGACACTATGTGCCGATGGAATCTTCCCTGCGCGGTGAAAATTGCCCATTCGCTTGAACCGTACAACATCATGTTCATCGAGGATATGCTGCTTCCCGACAACGCCCAGTCATATACTGTCCTCTGTAAAGAGACCTCTATCGCGGTCTGTCACAGCGAGCGGCTCGCCACACGGTATATGTTCCGCGAGATGCTCGAGGCAAAAGCGGTCGATATTGTTATGTATGACATGAACTGGGTCGGCGGCCCCTCCGAGGCGAAGAAAATATCCGATATGGCTGACACCTATTATATCCCGACCGCACCGCATACCTGCGGCGGTCCGGTGTTGTGGCATTCCTCGATCCATGTTGCTCATACGCTGACAAATTATTTCATCATGGAAAGCAGCTGGCATTTCTGGCATGATACCTGGCCGGAATATGTAAATAACCTTCCTGAACCGGAGGACGGCCATGTGGTCGCGCCTGAAAAACCGGGCCTTGGTGTCGAGATTCGGGAAGACATCTTTTCAAAAGGGTTGGCGACGGTCGTTCCGATCGCTGAAAGCTGATGACAACCGTAATGGACGGTTTTCGAAATATTAACTGCGATAATAACACATGAGGATATGACAATGAACAGTTTGAAAAGAAGAGATTTTCTTAAGACGGCGGGTCTCGGTACCGCCGCGGCTATAGGGACAGGGTTATTCCCGGCCGATATACAAGCGGAAATCGATGCCATGGATCCGCTGATTATCAATAAAATTGAGACAGTATCATTTAAGAAAGGCCACTGGTCGTGGGTTCGTCTTCACACGAAACAGGGGATCATGGGGATCGGCGAGACATATCCGATGACAAATTCCCAGAATGGTGCGATTCGGGACCGTGCCCGTCACGTGATTGGAAAAGATGCCCGTAATATTGAACGTATCTGGCGCGATCTCTATGGCCGGGCGTCCTTTCAGGTAACCGGCGGCGCCGAGATGCGCGCCATTTCCGCAATCAACATCGCTCAGTATGATCTGCTCGGCAAAGCGCTCGGCGTTCCAATCTACCGGCTTCTCGGAGGGAAAGCCCGCGAAAAAATCAAAGTATACAACACCACGTTCGGCATTCATGACGGCACACGGCAGTTGATGAACGAACAGGACATCGAAAAGGTTTGCCAGTTTCTCTACGACCGCGGTGTGAAAGCTATGAAAATCTGGCCGTACGATCCCACTGCGCGGCGGAATAACGAATCGTATATATCACCCGCGGAACTTGACCGTAATCTCGACTGGGTCAGGCGCATTCGCAACACGCTCGGGGACGAAATGGAAATCTGCGTCGAGTTCCACTGCCACTGGAATCTGCCCTGTGCGCTCAGGATAGCAAAATCCCTCGAGCCTTATAATATCATGTGGATCGAGGATATTCTGCTTCCCGACAATCCGCAGGCTTATGCAGTGCTTTCTCGCGAGACCTCGATACCCTGCACGGTCAGCGAACGTCTGGCTACACGGTTCCAGTTCCGGGAGCTTTTGGAGGCGAATGCAGTCGATATTGTCATGTACGACACGACATGGTGCGGCGGCATCACCTCGGCGAAAAAGATTTCCGATTACGCCGACACGTATTATGTCCCAACCGCGCCGCACACCTACGGCGGGCCGATCTTGTGGTATTCCTCGATGCATGTTTCGGCAGCGCTCACGAATCTCTGGATCATGGAAAGCGGCTATAATTTCTATCACGACTTGTATCCGGACTATCTGAATTATGTGCATATACCGGTGGACGGTTTTGTTGAACCGCCTGAGGGTCCGGGGCTCGGTATGGATATTAAAGAGGACATCTATAGGAGCGGCGAGGCCACTGTTGAAACCGTTGTTGAATTATGATACGGGATGTGAAACGGTAATCTGAGCGACAGAAAAGCCGTGTGTCCGCCGGAATGGGACATGCGGCTTTTCTTTGGTGCGAAGTGAACGGGAAAATCAAAACAATTACATTGAAAATATAAGGTTTAAAACATTTGGAAATTGACAATAATGGTTATATATTTCAACATATTCCGGATAATGAGACATTAATTGTTGACCGAGCGGTGAATTATGATTTCAATCTACAGCTACGATATCGCAAACGGAATACTATCGCAGCCCGATGTCGAGCAGCTTCCGGACCTGCTTGAAACTGAGAATGCAGATCTCTGGATCGATTTCGAGGCCCCGACAATGGAAGAGGCCGAAATCCTTCGCACCGTATTCAATTTCCACGAACTTGCAATCGAGGACTGCACCGAGACCGATATCGAAGAGGCTAAACTGGACGATTACGAAGATTATCTCTTTATCGTTCTGCATTCGATCAAATTCAGCAGCTCGACATTCAAATTCAACGTTTTGGAACTCGACCTGTTTTTCGGGAAAAACTATGTTATCACCTATCATAAAAAACCGACGACTGGTATTGCGCATCTGAAAAAACGTCTTGAACGAGGGGTCGATTTCATGGCTCTCGGCACCGACGAGATTCTTCACGCCATGGTCGATTCACTGGTGGACAATTATGTCATCGCGTTTAAACATCTTGAGAAAACGATCTACAATCTTGAGGCTGAAATACTCGCTCATCCGACGGAAAAAACGTTTAACGATATCTTTACGCTGAAAATCAGCCTTATCAATCTTGTCCGGATTCTTAATCCCGGCGAGGAGGTCATGGAGAGCCTCGGCGAGACGGAGCATGAACTTATCCAGGAAGAAAATAAGGTCTATTTTCAGGATGTGCACGACCATATTCTGAAAATAAAGGGCTTGCTTCAGTCTTACATGGACACAGTATCGAGCACCATCGACGCCTACATGAGTCTGTCGTCCCACCGCATGAACAGCGTAATGCAGACGATGACTGTTATTGCCACGATTATTCTCATCCCCACGCTCATATCGAGCATATTAGGAATGAACGTTCCTTTGCCGTTCCAGAACAATCCGCACAGTTTTTTAATTGTTATGTCGATTAGTGTCCTGTTCGCCGGTGGCATGCTTCTTTATTTCAAGAAAAAGGACTGGTTTTGAAATGGTGTTCAATCACAAAAGTGATACGGTTGCCATAACAAACCTTGCCGCATACAAACGAAACCTTCAAAACATAAAATCTTTCATCGGTGACTCTGTTCGGCTTATGGCGGTTGTGAAAGGCAATGCCTACGGTCACGGCTTACATGACTGCGCCCGTACGGCGGCCGAGGCCGGCGCCTCATGGCTCGGCGTTGCGCTTTCCTCGGAGGGGACGGCGCTCCGCAAGGCAGGAATCACCGTGCCGATCCTTGTTCTGTCCCAGGAATCACGGGATCGTCTGCCTGCTCTTGTTGAGCAGGGACTTACGGTTTCATTAGTGTCGCATGAGATGCTTAACGATTTAAGGGAAGTATGTGCTGCGGCGGAAACGTCCTGTACGGTTCACATCGTTGTAGATACCGGCATGGGCCGTGTCGGTGTGAAACCCGGTGACGTGGTCAATCTTACCGCAGCGGCGCGGGATGCTCCCGGGATTACGGTCGAGGGTATCTATTCGCATTTCAGTTGTGCCGATGAGGCAAACGATCTGTATTCAGCGCGTCAGCTTGAAGAGTTCTGCGGTATTCTCGAAAGTCTTGAGCGGAACGGACTCCGTCCCGAACTCGTGCATATGTGCAATTCGGCGGGAACGCTTCGCTACCCGGATGCCCATTTCGACCTTGTCCGTGCCGGCATTATGACCTATGGACTGAAACCGTATCGGGGAAGCGAAGCCGTACTTGAACTTGAACCGGTGTTGTCGCTGACAAGCAGGATATCGTTTATCAAAGAGGTTCCCGCGGGAACGCCGATCTCATACGGAAACACGTTTGTCACGAAACGGGTCTCGCGGCTTGCGACAGTGCCGGTTGGGTACGGCGACGGATATAACCGCCGTCTCTCGAACCGCGGGAAAGCGATTGTGAACGGCATTGCAGTACCGATCGCCGGCCGGATCACCATGGACCAGACGGTGTTCGACATTACCGATGCGGGTGATGTCTGTGTCGGCGATACGATCACGCTTATCGGATCGGATGGAGATAACATGGTTACGGCCGAGGATCATGCAGATATTGTAGGAACGATCAGCCATGAAATTGTTACGGGAATCACCGGCAGAGTTTCTCGCACCGTTATCCCGCCCTCCTGAACAGGTTTATATTACCGAAGTTGCCGGAGATTTCGGCAGCGCCGTATTAACCGGGACAGTGAACGGCCTTCTTGGTGTGCGTCTGAACCGCAGTTTCGCCGATGTTGCTGAGACGGTCAGTCTGGCATGGGGCGCGAATGTCATATTTGACAGCGGCTTGTTCGGCGCTGAGAACGGCAATGTCTGTGAACAAATTAGCGCGTATCTCGACGGCGGCGATGAGCCGGTTAGCGCGGTTATACAGCCGGTTATGCTGACGTCGTTCACAGTGGAGGTGCATCGAATGGTGGCGCGGATTCCGTTCGGGGAGACGTGCAGCTACGGTGAGATCGCGGCATATATGGGAAATCCAGGTGCGGCACGTGCTGTGGGAAATGCCTGCGGAAAGAATGCAGTATTGATCGCGGTACCCTGCCACCGTGTTGTCGCCTCGAACGGCATCGGAGGATTCGGCGGCGATATATGGCTGAAAAAAAAGCTGCTGGCACATGAACATGTAACGAGATACTGAGAAAAACACTGCGATGAGCTTACGTGACATTACACTCGGCCGGTATGTGTACGGCGAATCGTTCCTTCACCGGCTCGATCCGCGGTCGAAACTGCTCTGCCTGCTGTTTGTCATGGCGGCGCTGCTGACCGGCGACGGCTGGTTGCCCCTTGGGCTTGTGGCGGCGTATGCGGCGGCGGCGAGCATGCTGTCGGGACTTCATCTCGGATATATCGTCCGGAGCCTGTTGCCGTTCAAATGGCTGATTCTGATTACGTTTGTGTTGAACGCGCTGTTTGTCGGCGGGCATATACTCATCGAGTTTTCACCGCTTCCATACGGTGGCATATCGGCCGAGGGGCTCAAGGCGGGTGTTATATTTTCTGCGCGGATCGTTATCCTGGTGACGACGGCGTCGTTGCTCACGCTCACCACACAGCCGGTGGTGCTGGTTGCAGGAGTGGAGAAAATGCTTGGGCCGTTCGAACGGATCGGAGTGAAACCGCATGAGATTGCGCTTGCGATGGTTATCACCATCCGGTTCATCCCGGTGTTGCTGGACGAGGCGGCCAAGATTCGGAAATCGCATATCGCCCGCGGACTCCGTACAGACCGTGGGATTGTCACGAAACTGAAATCGATGTCGATGCTGCTGATACCGCTCTTTGTGACCGCGGTGAAACGTGCCGAGGAACTGGCGGTTGCCATGGAATGCCGTCTGTACAGAGGTTCTGACGGTCGGACACGTTATAAAGAAACGCATATTACCGCCCGTGACTGGATTGCTCTCGGGATTACCGCGGTTTTTGCGGCGGTAGCGGTTGCGTTTTAAACGGACACCTTTGAAGATTATGGATGAACGCACTTTCAAGCTCATTGTTGAATACGACGGCGCCGGTTTTTCCGGCTGGCAGATTCAGCCCGACAAACGGACTGTGCAGGCCGAGATCGAACGCTCCCTTCAAACCATACTCCGTCATCCGGTCAGAGTCGCTGCCGCAGGGCGGACCGATGCCGGTGTCCATGCCGCCGGACAGGTTGTGAGTTTCGATACGCCTGCGGAGATTGAGCCATCACGCATTAAAAGAGCGGTCAACGGTCTTTTGCCTGAGGATGTGACAGTGATCGATGCAGCGGAGGTGTCGCCGGGATTCAACGCACGTTTCGATGCGCAGTCGAGGACCTATCGTTATACGTTGTCCGGCCGCCGCGTTTCGTTGGGGCGGGGATATCTATGGAGGCCGAAATATTCTCTGTCGCGGGAACTTCTGGAGGAAGCAACACGTCCGTTAAAAGGAGAATGCTCGCTCGAAGGTTTTTCGAGGAAAAACGAAGACGGTGACTTTATGACCGTGATTTTCAAAAGCGGATGGACATTCAGGGAACATTTTATGATATTTGAAATTCAGGCGGTACGGTTTTTTCACAATGCGGTGAGAGGGATTGTCGGAAGCGCGGTTGAGGTCGGACGCGGATATGCATCGCCGGACCTGCTCAAGAGAATCCTTGAAACGAAAGAAAGATCGCTTGCGGGACCGGTTGCGCCGCCGCATGGATTGTGTCTTATCAGTGTCGATTACGTGGAGGGATGAATTATGAATAATAATGGCGATATTCCCGCATACCGGCGATATGAGCCGCCCGGCAAAAAAAAGATGGTTTTTTACGCCTATCTGTTTATGGTCGGCATATTGGTTGGTGTGGTTCTGACAAACACATTCGGTCCCGCGCAAACTAACGATTCGGGTGAAGAGGTGCTGACTGCATCCGCGGGGAACGAGGAAATCGCACCTTATGCGATCTCCCATCCCGAAGATGAGGATGTCCATTCCGATTACGAAAGTATGGTTATTGCTGCGACGAATAATACCATGCCCGCTGTGGTTTCCATCTATACGAGCGGCACGCAGTATTATCGGTTCCGTAATCCGATATGGGACAGTTTTTACGGGATTCAAAGTCAGCCGGTCAATGCCATGGGATCCGGTATCATTATCGATCCGATCGGCATTATTGTCACAAACGAACATGTCATCGCGGATGTGAAAGATTTAAGCGATGCCAATATCAAAGTCGAGCTTCCGGACGGCAGGTCGTTCGATGCAACCATAAGGAACGATTTCCCCAATCAGGATATCGCAGTGCTTTCTATTGAAGGAAGCGAGCTGCCGTATATCGAGTTCGGATCGTCCTCAAACCTATCTACCGGACAGACGGTGCTTGCTATTGGCAATCCGTTCGGGAGAAGTATCGGGGGAATGCCCACAGTCACCCGCGGCATCGTATCGGCAACAAAACGGTCGCTTATCAGTAAAAACGATAACAGACGAGTCTATATGAAAAACATGATCCAGACAGATGCCTCGATCAATTACGGGAATTCGGGCGGTCCGCTCGTCGACCTTTACGGGAAGCTGGTGGGTATCAATACCGCGATATTCCAACAACAGGGCGGGGGATCGATCGGGCTTGGTTTCGCGATACCGGTCGACCGTGTGAAACTCCTGCTCGACAGTATCGATAATCCGAATTACCGTGACGATATCACGAGCGGTATCAAGATTCAAACGCTGACGTCCAATATTGCCGCTGCGCTGAATTATAATGGCAGGCACGGTGTCATCATCAGCGAAGTGACCGAGGGAAGTCCCGGCGACCGAGGGAATTTCATGAAAGGCGATATAATAGCGCAGATCGACGGATTCGATGTGTATTCGGTAGAGCAGGTGCTGAATATTTTTAGAGGCGCGATACCCGGGGAAATTTATGAGATAAACGTGTTCCGCGGTGGAGAAACACATAAATTGCAACTTAAATTAACTGAAAATAATTAATAAAAACAATTTGGCAAACGCCGGTTTTCCGAGTATATTTATCTAATGGCGTTTGATCGGACTGAGAAAGACTATCATGCGAATCGATCCGGACGGTTATAAGGCGTCGGGCATTGTCATTGTACTCCTTGCGGCCGCATATATTGCGTTTTACTGGACATCGTATCCGGTGTATGGATGGTTAACGGCGGCGCTTGCGGCTATTCTGGTGTTTACGGTGAGTTTTTTCCGCGATCCGGATCGTCACAGCACAGCCGACGACATTGCAGCAGTTTCCGCTGCGGACGGTGTTGTGAAAGACGTGTCGGTAGTCCAGATGGACGGATTCGACGGGGGAAAGACCCTTCGGATTGCGGTTCTTATGAATGTGTTCAATGTCCATGTGAACCGAACACCGGTATCGGGAAAGGTTGTAAACAAGAAACACTGGCCGGGCAAAAAATTGTCGGTGTACAACGACCGTGCCGAATATGAAAACGAATACGGCGATACCGAGCTTACAACGCCATCGGGACAGGTCAGAATCAGGCAGATCGCCGGTCTGGTCGCGCGGAGAGTAGTGACGAGAGTTCAGCCCGGAGACATGCTTCGGCGGGGCGACAAAATTGGAATGATACGGTTCGGATCGAGGGTCGACGTATTTCTACCGTCCAGCTATGAACCGGTTGCCGCAATCGGCGACAAGGTGCATGCGGGTGAGACGGTGATTGCGAAGTTGAAAGCAGTTTCAAGTATGAAACCGGAAGGTGATGAACGTTGAAACATGTGAATATTATGAAAATTGTACCGAGTATGTTTACGCTCGGGAATCTGCTTTGCGGTTTTCTTGCGGTAATCAATGTTATCGAGGGTAACCTGACCCATGCCGCCTGGTGGATCATTATTGCAGCTGTTTTCGATACGCTGGACGGCAAAGTAGCGCGGCTTACCGGAAGCGCGTCCGAGTTTGGGGTCGAGTTCGATTCCATTGTCGATGTCGTTTCATTCGGCGTTGCACCGGCGGTGCTGTTTCATAGTTATTCGTTTACCAGTGCGGGCAATCTTGGATATTTTATGGGATTTGTGTTTCTTGCGGCCGGTTCGATCCGCCTTGCGCGGTTCAATCTGAAAGCGACCACGGGTAAGAAATACTATTTTACCGGCATGCCGATACCCGCAGGCGCCGGCATTTTGTCGTCATTTGTATTGTTTTCCGAGAATGTATGGCACGGTTTCGCGAATTTCGATATTGCGATGACTCTTGTCATCCTGACGTCGCTTGCGATGGTGAGTACATTTAAATACAGTCTGATGCCAAAAATAAGCTTTTCGAGCAAATGGGATATAATGAGAAGTGTCTGGTTTATCAGTCATCTGATCGTAGTCGCGCTGTTCCCGAACGAGGTGTTTTTTCCGACCGGCATCCTTTATCTTTTGTCCGGGCCAGTGCGGTTTGTTTCGGTTCCTGCTTATAATTTCGTATTTCACCGCAGCGACCAGTAATCGTGCGAGGCTGAATAGTCCGCTATTTCATATTTTCGGGAGGTGGAATGAAAGGTAAAAGCGTCGGAATGCTTATTGTAACACTTTTTGTCGGTATTTTGATCGGAACCGCGGCCGGCCAGCTTTTGGGACTTTTTCTCCCGTCCGGCCATATCGTCGTGAAAGCGCTTGTTTCCCCGCTTGTGAGTTATGTCGCAGGGCCATGGGATCTTAATCTGCTCATAATCGTGTTCACATTCGGCTTTACGCTGCACATCAATTTTTTCAGTATCATCGGAATTATTGGCGCATGGTATTATTATAAATATTCATATTAAAAAACGAGTTAAACGACTTTTTTTATAGGAGGTATGCATCATGTTTGGTTTGGGACCATTGGAATTAGGTGTTATTTTTCTTATAATCCTGCTTGTATTCGGAGCGAAACGAATTCCAGAAATTGCACAGGGACTCGGTAAAGGAATAACCGAATTCAAAAAAGCGGCCCGCGATGTTACGAGCGAGCTGGACTCAGCTGCAAACGCACCGACTCCGCCGACGCAGCAGCCTCAGTCCAGAAATGAGGTGAATAACCAGCCGGTTAATAACGAGCTGAGAAGTCAGCAGGCTGCGAATCCTCCGCAGCAGCCGCAACAGGAGCAACAACCTCAACAACAGCAGCAGGCGCCGGAGCGACAGAAGCAATCGTGAGAGAACATCCTGAAATTTTAGAAGCTGCATGATTTTCAGCAACAATCCGGTTGTAAGTTTTTATAGGTCCGGGAACGGACCGGCTTCCGGATTGTTCTTTTATAAGCCGTAATATGAATATATTTTCCAAAGGTATACACAGAATTTGGAACTTTATGAATTAACCGCCCGTGACCTTGCACAGAAAATCAGGAACGGTGAGGTCACATCCGCAGAAGCGGCTGAATCGGTCCTTGCCCGTATCGATCAGATGGAACCCGCTCTCAACGCCTATATTACTGTAATGGCAGACAGCGCCCGTGAACGTGCCCGCGATATTGACGCAAGACGGTTAAACGGTGAAGATATTGGACCGCTCGGCGGTGTCCCGATAGCGATAAAGGACAACATGGTCACCAACGGGACACGGACAACGGCCGGTTCCCGCATTCTCGAACCCTATATCCCGCCGTATAATGCGCATGTTGTCGAGCGGCTCACCGATGCCGGCGCAGTGTTTATCGGCAAAGCGAATACCGACGAATTCGCGATGGGTTCAACCTCCGAGACGTCTTATTTCGGGGCGCCCCGCAATCCGCATAATACCGATATGGTCACCGGAGGTTCCTCCGGGGGATCGTGCGCCGCTGTCGCCGCCGACGAATGCATTGCCGCGCTCGGCTCCGATACCGGCGGCTCAATCAGGCAGCCAGCGTCCTTTTGCGGTGTCGTGGGTATGAAACCGACCTACGGACGTGTGTCCCGGTATGGCCTCATTGCGTTTGCCTCCTCGCTCGATCAGATCGGTCCTATCACGAAAAATGTTGAGGATGCCGCTCTCATGCTCTCTGCTATCGCCGGACATGACAAACGCGACTCAACCTCGCTTAACGAGTCTGTCCCTGACTATATTGATGCGGTTGGACGCAGTGTGAAGGGTTTAAAGATAGGATTGCCGAAAGAATATTTCGATATGGGGCTCGATCCCGAGGTTCGCGCGGTTGTCATGGATGCTGCGGAAAAGATGAGCGCAGCGGGGGTCGAGATTGTCGATATATCCCTGCCGCATACTGAATATGCGGTTCCGGCCTATTACCTGCTCGCAACGGCAGAGGCCTCGGCCAATCTCGAACGGTATGACGGCGTTCGTTACGGATACCGTGCCGAAGATACGGACAATCTATTCGAAATGTATGCAAAAACAAGATCGGAGGGATTCGGCGCCGAGGTAAAACGGCGTATCATGCTTGGTACATATTGCCTCTCAGCAGGCTATTACGATGCGTATTACCGGAAAGCACAGAAAGTGCGCCGGCTCATTAAAGAGGATTTCGACACTGCGCTTGGGGATGTCGATGCAATATTCGCCCCGGTTTCGCCGACACCGGCGTTCCCGATTGGATCGAAAGTAGACGATCCGCTTCAAATGTACCTCGCTGATATTTATACGATTTCGCTGAACCTTGCCGGACTTCCCGGTATTTCGGTGCCTGCGGGAAAAACGCCGGACGGACTTCCCGTGGGCGTTCAGTTTATGGGCCATGTGCTTGGCGAAAGCACGCTGTTTACACTGGCGTTGGCGCTTGAGCAGTCGGTTGGCAGACTTTGTGTCGACAGCGGGGAGGGCCGATGAGGTATATCCCGACAATCGGACTTGAAATCCATTCACAGCTTGCATCAAAGACGAAAATATTCTGCGGTTGCTCGACTGAATTTGGCGGCGACTCGAACACTCACGGCTGTCCGGTTTGTCTCGGGATGCCCGGTGTGCTTCCGGTACTTAACGAGGAGGTTGTGAAACTTGCGATGCGGCTTGCTCTGCGGATGGGAAGCGAGATTCAGCAGAAAAGCTATTTCGCTCGGAAAAACTATTTCTATCCCGATTTGCCCAAAGGCTATCAAATCAGCATGCTCGAATATCCTATTATCAAAGGAGGCGGGCTTACGGTCGATACCCCGAATGGTGAAAAATTCATTCGGCTTAACCGAATCCATCTCGAGGAGGACGCCGGGAAGCTTGTCCACGAGGAGGGTTCGAGCGAATCGTATTTTGATGTCAACCGCTGCGGGGTACCTCTTGTCGAAATCGTAACCGAACCGGATTTCGAAACTACCGACGAAATATTACAGTTTTTGACAAAGCTGAAAGAAATACTTATCTTTTCGGGAGTGTCGCACGGCAATATGGAAGAGGGGAATATCAGAGTCGACACCAATACCTCGATCCGTCCCGAAAACGCCACAGAACTCGGTACACGCACGGAGATTAAGAATCTGAACTCCTTTGCCAATGTGGTCTCGGCGGTGAATCAGGAAATCGAACGCCAGATCGATATTGTCGAAAACGGCGGAAAGATTGTGCTCGAGACACTTCTTTACGATTCGGTGAAAGAGAAGCTTTTGGCAATGCGGACGAAAGAGGAATCGCACGATTACCGCTATTTCCCCGAACCTGATCTTGTCCCGCTTGTCATCGGCGAGGATATGATCGAGGAGGTGCGCAGTGAGCTTCCCGAACTGCGGAGCGAGATTCGCGAACGGTTCGAGTCTCAATTCGGCCTTCCTTCATACGACTGTGAGATTCTCACCGGAATGTCGGCGGTCGCGGCATATTTCGAAGAGACGGTCGAGGCAGGCGCAAATCCCAAAAAAGCCTCGAACTGGATTATGGGCGATGTGCTCAGGATTTTGAATGAAACCCGGATTGGTCCGGCGGAGTTTAAAGTACTACCTGGTATGCTTGCCGCGCTTATCAAACTTGTCGAGGAGGGGACTATATCGGGATCGGTCGCAAAAACCGTATTCGATGAAATGACCGAAACAGGTAAAGCGCCCGGCGACATTGTAAAAGAAAAAGGGCTTTCGCAGATTTCGGACAGGGGAGAACTCGAAAAAATCGCTGAGGAAATCGTCGAATCGCATCCCGACGAGGTCGCAAAATATAAATCCGGTAAAAAACAATTGCTCAGCTTTTTTGTCGGACAAGTTATGAAAACCACACGGGGAAAAGCGAACCCGCAGGAAGTCAGCGCAATCTTTCAGGAGTTGCTTTCATGAAAAAAAGGGGATACGCACCGTTTCCGATTTCGGCGCTTTTTGCCGCGTTGTTCATTCTTGTTTCCGGCAGTATTGTGAGCGCCCGAAGTATAAACGACGGTCTCGGGCGTACGAGTTTTACATGGCTAAAAAGCATTTCAGATGCTGGCATTTCCTCGGCGGGCGGCTGTTTCGCGGCCCGTGACGGCGCGACCGGCATATTGATACACCCAGCAGCAGCTGCGGGAATTACCTCCGGCCGTATGAAGATGAGCTACGTTTCTCACTATGTGGACACCCAATACGGATTTATAGGATATGCCCGGCGTTACAGAGGCCGCGATATGGGTATTCGCCTGACCTATGTAAATTACGGCACATTCAACGGCAGGGATATCAACAATGAATCGACGGGGACATTCGGCGCCGGGGATGTGGGGCTGACATTCAATATTGCCAGAGATGTTCGCGACGATCTCAAATTCGGCGCGATGGCGTCGCTGATATCCTCGAAAATCGACGATTATACCGCTCAGGCGGCAACAGTCGATCTCGGTGCGATATACTATCCGCCGTTTGAGGGATTCACTGTCGGTGCGGCGCTTATGAACATGGGGAAAGTGATTAAAAGTTATTCGAGTGGATATGATGAGACAATGCCTGTATATCTGTCTGTCGGTATTAAGAAGAAGCTCGCTCATGCGCCCCTTACGCTTTTTACCGATGCAATATTTCCCAACGATAACGATATTATCTATGCATACGGTATCGAGGCGTCGGTGCAGGATAGGCTGTATCTGTATGCCGGAACCCGGAGTCTCAGCGAAATCGACAAGGAAACGATGAAGTCGAAGACAGATCTTGCCGGTCTGCAGTCGTTCGGATTCGGTCTTGAACTGCGGTCGTATCGGTTTGATTACGCGTTCAGTCCCGATAATTTGTCATTGGGACAAATTCATAAGATAACGCTTAGTTCCCAGACAAAATAGCGGGAATCCAGAGAATAGAGAAGCTCAAGAGCTATACGAAACCGTAGTAGGGCTCTTGAGCTTCTCTTGTTTATTAACGGGTTAAATGCTGTGCAGTTTAACGTCCGAGACCGGTCTTATTGGACGCCCAGTCTTAATTTCAGCTCTTGCAGGCTCTGTTCGTGTTTGTCGATTTCTGCCTGAATAACGGGATCGGTTTTGTACTGAGCAGTCAGGATATGAAACGTATTAAGGTAATTCGAATCGTTTTCATCGGCATATTCAATTGACCTGTCGATGTTTGAACCAAGTTTAATCTGACTTTCGCGCGGTTTGAAATTCGCAGAACCGTTCACCATCTCGAGTTCTATCACTCCGAGCACCCGTCCGCCGTCCGGACACCGTAACACAAGCGTTTCCCCAATCTTTTCCGGTTGAAAATTATTAGTATCCGATTCTTCATCGTGGTACCCGTTGTGACTGTGGATGACGATGTCGATACCGGGAACCTCCTCGCAGAGAGCGTTTAGTTTTTTCCTGCTCATGTGACAGAGCGCGACGATCATATCCGTCTTGTCTTTCAGTGCATTAACTTCCGTTTTTGCCGTTTCAATGATATCCGCAACTTCCAGCCGCGAATCGTTGTCGAACAGCGGTGCACCGAGAAAGTCGTCCGCCATCAAACCGAACAGACCGATGTTAAGGCCTCCTTTTGTCGATACAGTCCCCGTTTGAAAGATCGGTTCACCGGATTCTTTCCACAAAAGATTCGAGGATATCCACGCAGCCGAATTCGCGTTGTCGATGGCGAGAAGAGAATCAACGCTATTCGCCAGGTCGAAATGTGCGGCGTTGATCGCATCGAATCCCATCATATCAATGACATTTGATGCGACAAACGCGTAATGTCTTTGTATTTTATCGGTGGGTGGGGCAAGGAAAAATTCGTTGAATAAGATTGCCCCTGAATCCAAAACCAGCATATTTCTCCCGGGCATGCTGCGGAGATCGTTTAAAATGGATGCCTTTCTGCCGTAACCGCCCATAGGAATCCTGCATCCACAGGGATTGATCTGCCCGCCGATGTTACCGCTGTATGCGATGGTCAGTTTTCCGTTTTTCTGCTCCGAGGCTGAGCATGATATAAAAAGTACGCCTGCGATTAGCATACTTAGAACGAAACATCTCATTCGGTGAAACTCCTTTCTCTATGCGAAGAATATATTTTAATCTTGAATCCCCCGACGCTTAGGTCGGGGAGAGGGCATTCGATAACCGGTAATACTATTAATGACTCCAGTATCTGCTTTCGGTTTTAATATATTTTTTCAGTTTATTCGAACGGTTTAGATTAAACCGCCCCAACTTGTCCTCGACTTTCAGCTTGCCGACAAGATTGTAAACATCCTTGGACGCGCCGCATCCGGGGAACTGCAACACGAACGGCATCATAAGCTCGGAAGAATCGACGACATGGGAATCGTCTCTAACCATGCCGAGATACTCAAGCGACACGCCGAGATATTTTTCGGTTAATCCCGCAAATTGCAAACCCTCACGCTCCTGATTGAACCGCCGGAGCCGATTGAGAATAAATTTTGGACGGAACTGTGAAAGCAGATCCCGAATCCTTAACGCAGCCTCCCTGTCAACTGAATAAATACGTTTAATAAGTTCAGGTATCGCAAGGCTTCCGCTCTTGTTGTTCCGGCCCTCTTTTATGATAAGCTCGTATATCCTCGAGCCGCGTTTAAATTCACGCTCGATGATCCGGTATACAACGCTTTTCAGGAACGAGTAGGCGTTGATTTTCGCTGTCGGCTCGGGATTGCAGATAACAAATCCCTCGTTTGACATGATGAAAAAGTCGAGCGTATTGAAATTCGAGCCGGCGCCGAGATCGATCATGATATAGTCCGCTTCGAGCCGCTCGAGATGACGCTGAAGCCTGAGCTTGCTCTGAAACGGTATGTTCGCAAGGCCGACCATATCGCTTCCGCCGCTTATAAGCCGCAGGTTCTCACTCGGTGTGGAAAGCAGGATATCGTTCAGGTCGTTGACCCGCCGGTTGATAAAATCGGTGAGAGTCAGCTTTGGCCGTTTTATATTAAGTATCGTATGGAGATTTGCACCGCCGAGATCGGCATCCACAACGATGATCCTGTATCCCATGGTCGCCATTGCCACGCCGATATTGGCGGTCATGGCGGTTTTTCCCGTTCCGCCTTTTCCGCCGGCAAAGGTCCATACTTTTCGGTCGGTCGTTTCCTGGAGTATGTATATAATATCCTGACTGCTGTCGGAAATTTCAAATTCGTCGTTCATACTTATCCGTATAAAAAAAGATTTCTGTAAAACTTACATATAAGATAATAAAATTACTGAAGATACGCCATATATAATGCAAACAGCCTATCGAATTGCTTTAATAACAAGCTGAATGTTTCGCCGGCCGCGCCAGATATTTTCCTCAGCGTTGTATAATATGTCAAGCGGGGGTTTGCTCATTCGCACCCGGTCGCGGTAATGCCCCATGTTGAATCCGATCGCGTCATATGAACGGTAACCGTCGGTCACTTTGAATTTCAAATGGTTATTACCGACAATTCTCGCATCGCTTACCAGCCGCAGATTCCGTGTCAAAAATATCGGGACTGGATTGCTCTCGCCGTAGGGAGACATTTTGTCGAGAAATCTGATAAGGTTGTCGTCCAGCGCTGAAAGCTCCACCTCGGCGTCCACCTGGATGGTCGATTTCGGAATGCCGTCCGGCAGTTCGCGTTTCAGAATCTCATTAAACCGCTCATTCAGTTCATCGATTTTATCGGCGTTGATTGTCAATCCTACCGCATATTTGTGGCCGCCGAAATTCTCGAGAATATCCTCGCATTCGCTGATGGCCGAGCAGATATCGAATCCTTTCACACTCCGCGCCGAACCTTTTCCGATACCGTTCTCGAGCGAAATGAGGATTGTCGGGGAATTGTATTTCTCGACAATCCGTGAGGCCGCGATACCGATCACTCCCTGATGCCAATTCCTCGAGGCCAGTACTATACCGCCTGCGCCGAATTGTGTCGACGCATCCTTAAGCATCTGCTCCGCCTCGAAATTCACCTGATCGTTCATTTGACGGCGTGCAGCGTTTTCCTTTTCGATTTCATCGGCAATCTTAAGTGCATTCAGCCAGTTGTTCGATGTTAACAGCTCGACCGTTTTCGACGCCGACGACAGCCGTCCCGGCGCATTCAGCCGCGGCGCGAGAATGTGAATTATATTGTTCGAATTCACATTGCTTTTTACCGATCCGGAAACCTCCATAAGCGCGGCGATGCCGGTATTGCCGGTTTCTCTCATCCGCTGTATGCCGAATTTGGTGAGTATGCGGTTTTCGTCGATCAACGGAACGACATCTGCCGCGGTGCCGAGGGCAACAAGATCAAGCTCGTCGTACAGATCGTTAATATTCATTTCTGTGTCGAGATAGAGCGCCTGAAGGAGTGTGAACATAACACCGACACCGGCAAGCTCGCGGAACGGATACCCCGAATCAGGGATTTTCGGATTCAGAACCGCCAGTGCATCGGGCGCATCCGACTGCGGCTCATGGTGATCGGTGATTATGAAATCGATACCTTTCGATTTCGCGTATTCCGCCTCATTGAAAGCAGTCATGCCCGTATCGACTGTCATAATGAGCGACACACCGAGCTTCTCGGCCTCATTCACACCCTCCACTGATACGCCGTATCCCTCCTTAAACCGGTCGGGTATGTAATAGCTGACCTTTCCGCCGAGACCGGAAATGATGCGCATGAATATTGCCGTTCCGCAGACGCCGTCCACATCGTAATCGCCGTGGATCATGATATGTTCCCTGTTTTTAAGCGCTTGTTTCAGGCGCTCGACCGCTTTGTGCATGTCGTCAAACTGAAACGGATCGCTCAGATCGTCCAGCGAGGGCGAGACAAAGTTTTCCGCTTCCTTGTAGGTTCGCAGTCCGCGGTTGGCAAGGATCATGGCGTAATGCTTGGGCATCGTGCGTTCTTTGATAATACACTTGGCAATGCCTTCGATCTCAGGCCCAGGCAGTACCCACTCGCAGTGATTTTCTGTCATATTAAAATGTATACCTCATATTTATATTTATATAATCTCTTATTCGTAAAGGATATTTATTCGTTTTTCTAATTATACGTTTGAAACTCAATACTGCATCGTAATTGCCGGCCCCGTTTTTGAGAAAATTGAAATCGATACCGTATGTTTGATCGACCTCGCGGCGGATAACGTCTTTTCTATCTATATCGGTATCTTTTCTGATAGCATAAATGTATTGCGGCGCCGCGGATAGCCAGTCCGAAAAAACGTACTCGATCCGGATATCTCCGAATCTCCGCAAACCCTCCTCGACCGGAAGTTTTCGGTCATTTTTATCAAGATTGCCGTAATCGTTTTCCTCAAACATACAACCCGTAAGAATCTTTGTCCTGTCCGAGAGCGCAGCTTTTATCCACGATTCGGCGGATACTCGTCTCGTGATGTTGCTTCGCGGATTCGTCTCGGAATCGAAATCGTAATCCATGTGATTCGCATAGAGATTTACCCGGTGAGTCCATTCGAGCTTCGGCGACGGCGTATAAGTCAAGGACGGTGATAACTGAAACGATTTAATCCATTTGTTCTGAATCGACTGAGTCGCATTAATATTTACATAATGCGTTTCCAGCGCCCGAAAGTCAAGCTCTGTCTTCACATTATTGCGAAATTCACGCACGTAACGGATGCCGCTTTCGATTTTCAGTTCGTCGCGGTCGTTCGTCACCCCCGCGGGTGTGTCTATCCGCGAGCGTATAATAGATCCAATTATGCTCAAGCTATCAGCTTTCCCTATGCCAATGCCGAGCTTGCCTTCGGTGGCAGTATCGGTACGTGTCCTCGAACGTATTTTACGTTCCACAGTGTTGGCGTCTCGGACATATCCAGTTTCCCATTCGGCGAGAATTCTGCTGCCGATACCGCGGGCGATTTTAAAACCGAAATCTTTTACGTATCCTTTCGAATCGTTTTTATATTTGGACGACTGTTCGTTATCGTTGGCCGAATCCTGAACGCGTTTATCGCCGAGATTCATCCGCAGTTCGTATGCTGCCGCCCGGCGATAGTTCGCGAAACTACCTCCCGAAAATACGACGGAAACATTATTTTCGGCGCGGGTCCGCTCTTCGACATCGGTATGATCCACATCAGAAAAATACCCGCGAACACGATGGTTACGGTCGTATCCAATCTCAATATCACCGAGGTTGTGTTGGTATTGCATACTGCTTTGGATCCGCAGGATATCGTCCGACCGGTCCATGCTCGACGAGGCGGCGGTCACACCGACCGACGTATCGATATTTTCCGCGGGACGAGCGTTGTAGTGGACCGTGCCGTTCACATTGGCGCCGCTGTCCTCGTTCTCAAACCGCTTATCATACATTTGTCCGAGGCCGAGCGAAAGATTAAGATCATCCACTGGTTTGTAACTGATAGCGCCGTCAACATTCGTTGTCAGTACCGATTTACCGAATTTACTCAAGCTGTCTCTATTCCAGTCCTCACGCGCAGTGAGACCGAGATCGATCTTGTCAGAGAGATCGTATGTCAATTTGGCGCTATTAAACACGCTGTCGTACCATCGGTCTTTGAGTCCGCCGCCAGTAGCCAGGTTGAGCGTGGTGGATAGATTGCTATCGAAACTTACCTCAAACCTGTCCGACACCCCGTATTGCCCCGCATTCAATGTTTGCCATGTTAGTACCCTGTCATTTCTATTGAACCCGATCCCGCCGTCAACAATCTGCGCATCGACCGTGACAGAGCATTCCGCTATGGAAATCAGGAATATAAGAGCCGCGGGTGCAACCCTCATGGGAATCTCCAGGTATTAAAATTCAGCCGAGGGCCCGCGAGACAGCGTTGCTGAGCTTCACAAAATCCGCGGTACTCAGCGTTTCAGGCCTCGCCGCAGGATCGATTCCGGTTTCCCCGAGTATACCGGCGGTATCGATTTCAGAAATTCCGAGGGAGACCAGGTACGGAACCAACGTATTCCTGAGCATTTTGCGGCGCTGTCTGAATGCGGCGCCTGTAATGCTTCGAAACGTCTCTTCGCTTTCAAGAGGATACAGTATTTCTTCGCCGAATTCAAGTAAAATGACGCTTGACATGACTGCCGGCGGCGGGCTGAACGCCTCCGGTTCGATGTGCATTGCCAACTGTCCTGTCGCGGACAACGCAAGATTGAGTGTGGTCAGCCCGAACTCTTTTGTACCCGGTTCCGCTACAAGCCGCGATGCCACCTCACGCTGAAGCATGAGCACGGCCTTCGCGATGATTTGTCGGTTCACGCAGAGTAACTCAATAATGGGTGTCGATATGTAATAGGGCAGATTCGATACGACTTTGATCCGCCCCGCAATATCCCGAAAAAGACCGCCGAGATCGGTTTCGAGGATATCGGCCTCGACAAGCCTAAATCCAGGGATATCGCCGAATTTCGATTTCAGGATTGCGCCGAGAATACGGTCGATCTCAACAGCGGTCACATGACCGGTTCGTTCGAGGAGCCGCCCGGTGAGAATACCTTTCCCGGGACCGATCTCAAGAACCATATCCTCCGGCGTGAGTTCCGCGAGATCGACAATCCGGTCGGCGACTGCGCCGTCCGCAAGAAAATGCTGGCCGTATTTCCTGCCGGATGTGCGTTTCAGTTTCATAGAACGTTTTGTCCTTTTGCCGTTTGGTCAGTGTTACCCTGTCATGACCGGTATGGCTGCGGTTTCGGCGGGCATTGTAAGCCGCCTGAACATTATATTCCGAACAGCGTCCGGGCGTTGCGGCCGGTCGTTTCAATAACCTCGCCGAGGGAACATCCCTTAATCTCGGCCATTTTTTCAGCGACCTCGAGGACATACGCCGGTTCATTGCGTTTCCCGCGGTATTTCTGGGGCGTCAGGAACGGCGCATCGGTTTCGAGCAGGCATTTTCCCAGCGGGATGGCCCGCGCGACATCGATGCGGTCGGATTTAGGGTAAGTCAGGGGACCGTTAAACCCCACGTAAAAACCCATTGCGATTACCTTTTTCGCGAAATCGGGCGATCCGCCGAAACAATGAAACACGCCGCGGAGACCCTCGAAATATTCGGCGCCGACACGATCGATACCCTCGAATTCAACATCTCTGAAATGAATGATGACCGGAAGATCGAGTTCACGCGCCAGTTCGAGCTGGCCGCGGCATGCGCGAACCTGAATGTCTGCCGGCGCACGGTCGCGGTAGAAATCGAGACCGATCTCACCGATCGCGACGACGTTGGGATTGTCCGCAGATTCCGCAAGAAGAGCAATATCGGTGAAATCGCCGGGCTGCGCCTCGGAAGCGCTGTTCGGGTGGATGCCGACCGCGGCAAATACGGATTCGTATGTCTGTGAAAGTTCGACCGCTTTTTGCGAGGTAGCAAGATCGCAGCCGGGATTGACGATATATTTCACTCCGGTATCCAATGCCCGCGCGATAACCTCATCCCTGTCGCTGTCGAACCGTTCAAAATCGAGATGAGCGTGTGTGTCGATCAGCACCTTAGCTGACTTTCGTGCCGGGAGAAACGTTCGCGCCGGGACTCAGTACCGCAAGCGTGCCGCCGTCCACTGCGGCGAGCACCATGCCTTCGGACATTTCCCCCATCATTTTACGGGGTTTGAGATTTGCGACGAATGCGACCTGTTTACCGGTCAGTTCCTCAGGGGCGTAATGTTGTGCAATGCCCGCGAGTATCTGACGTCCTCCGGCGCCGTCGTTGATTTTCAGTCGTATCAGCTTGTTCGATCCCTCGATTGCCTCGGCGCTTGTCACTGTACCGATCCGGAGATCGACATTGAGGAAATCCTCGAAGTCGAGGTATGCGTGCTCGTCGGCAGGTTGTGCCGCATCGGTTTTTTTGTCCGGTGGAGTGACTTGATCGTCCTGCGTCTGTTTCTCTTCTGTTATCCGTGGGAACAGCGCTTCCGGTTTCTCGATGGTTTTATTTTCTAAGTCATTTATGACAGGGAAGAGTTTTTTATATTCTTGAATTTTATTACCTATTGGAGCCGGGAAATTAAATCCATGTTCATGGAGAACAATTATATCTTTTTTCCATCCAATACCAAATCGGTTATAAATTTTTTCAACACTATTGGGAATAAATGGGTGTAACATCCATGTAGAGCAAATTATAGCTGATGTTAAATCATATAAAATGGTATCAAGCTCATCTTTCTTTTCGGGATATTTTGCTATTTTCCATGGAGCACTTTCTTCAATATATTTATTGGCATCACTTATATATCTCATCGCCGCTTCACACGCACCCGAAAGATTGTATGAATCAATCGCTCTTTGCCATTCTATTTGTACTTTTCTTATTTTAAATAATAGATTAAGCGGTAATTTTGCTTCAGGTATTATGCCGTTGTTGTATTTATGAATCATAGAAATTGTTCTGCTAACAAGATTGCCAAGATCATTAGCAAGATCACTATTATATCTTTCAATAAACCTTTCAAAGCTAAAATTGCCGTCTTTGCCGTATACGATTTCCCTCAAGAGAAAATACCTGAGCGGGTCGGCGCCGAATTTATCCACTACATCCAGGGGAGAGACCACATTGCCCAGCGTTTTCGACATGCGCTCCCCGCTGTGATAGATAAAACCGTGCCCGAACACAGATTTCGGGATTTCAATGCCGGCGCTCATAAGCATTGCAGGCCAGATGACGCAATGAAACCGGGTAATGTCTTTTCCGATGATGTGCACATCGCAGGGCCAGTATTTGTCCATCAGCGTCGTGTCGCCGCTGCCGAAATTCAGGGACGATATATAATTGATGAGAGCGTCGAACCAAACATAGACAACATGATCGGGATCATCGGGCAGCGTAATACCCCAGTCGAAACCGGAACGTGAAATACTGATATCGTCGAGACCGCTTTCGATGAGGCTGACAATCTCGTTGCGGCGCGTTTCGGGCCGGATAAAATCGGGATTGGATTTTATCTCGTGCAGTAGCGGCACACCGTATTTGGAGAGCCGGAAGAAGTAATTGGTTTCCTCGATCCAATTCGGTTTTTTCGAGGGGTGGTGAGGACATTTACCGTCCACAATATCCTTGTCCTGAATGAACGCCTCGCAGCTTTCGCAGTACCAGCCTTTGTAATCGGCGGTGTAGATATCACCGGCGGCATCGATACGGTTGAACAGTTCGGTCACGCTTACTTTGTGACGCTCCTCGGTCGTGCGGATGAAATCGTCATAGGATATGGACAGTTTTTTCCATGTGTCCTCGAATCGGGGAACCATTTTGTCGCAATACTCCTGTGTGCTGATCCCCTCTTCCATAGCTTTCTTTTTGACATTGATCGAATGCTCGTCGGTACCCATACAGAATCTGACATCGTACCCGAGCAGCCGTTTAGCCCGTGCGATACAATCAGCTGTAATCTTTTCGTATGCTGTGCCGAGATGAGGCAGGCCGTTGATATAATCGATGGCAGTGGTGATATAGAATTTCGCCATTATGTACTCTTTTCCGCTTCCGTTTGATTGTCCTTGCATTCTCCGCTGCACCCGTTTTTATCCTTGCACGAACCGTTATTATTTTTTCGGGTGTTCGGCTCGATTATTTTAAAATTGTCGAATTCGCTGATGTTGATGGTTTTCTCTTTATCGTTATCGTCGCGGATAACGAAGCTTTCGTTGAAAATATCGACTTTTTTGACATTATACTTTTTCCCTTTATACTCGACTGTGCCGCCCTCCCGCGGGAGATGATCGGTCTGATTGATGTAAAATTCTTCCTCGAACGCAAGGCAGCACATCAGCCGTCCGCACAGCCCGCTTATTTTGGAGGGGCTCAGGCTCAAATTCTGGTCGCGCGCCATCTGGGAGGTGATAGTCTCGAACTGGTTGATAAACGTCTTACAGCAGAGCTGCCGTCCGCATACCCCGAGACCGCCGAGCCGTCGCGCCTCGTCCCGCACACCGATCTGCCGGAGTTCGATACGGGTCCGGTATTCCGCCGCAAGGTCTTTGACAAGGTCTCTGAAATCGATTCGCTTGTCTGCGGTAAAATAGAAACATATCTTGTTGGCGTCAAACTGGTATTCGACATCCACCAGTTTCATTTTGAGCTTGTGTTTATCGATCTTAGTTTTACAGACCTCGAACGCTTCATCCTCCTTATGCTTGTTATCCATCATAATCTGGATGTCGGTGTAGGTGGCGCGTCTGAGGATACTTTTCATTTCCTTGATGTTGTCGAACATTGCTTTTTCGAGATACCGGATGAATCGTCCAATGTGCTCGCCGCGGTCGGCCTGCACGATCAGGAAATCCATCGGTTTCACCGGGATACGGTCGGGGCTGAGAAAGTAGTCTTTCCGCGAGCCCTTAAATTCGACTTCGTAAACTTTAACCTCGCCCGTAGTGTTCTGTTCGTTATCTGTAGGTGTCGTGTATTCCATAAAATATCGATGTCATTACCGTTGAAATGTTCACATTGCGGCCCAGCATTTCCAGGCCGTCCTCGAGTTTTACCGATAGCCTGTTCAGCGAGGTGATATCGGTTTTCCCGCTGAGAGATTGTATCAGTTCAGATGATTCCGGAATATCATGCCCGGCGCTTGAAATACCAAGTTTTTTCTCAAGCACCGATTTGGTGTAAATCGCGAACCCGTTTATGAGTTCCTCGGCGGCGACAACCTCTCTCGACCGGGAGAACAGAAACGCATGCGACACCGCATCCGCCGGGCCGCCTGCAGCAACCTCGCTATACAGCTCAAACGCATGTTTCAGTAGCGCGCTTTTATCCCCGAACGCGAGCGCTTTCGCCGTTTTGATACTGCCTCCCGCCGACTGTGCTATAGAGACGGTTTTATCCTGCCCGAGTTCCCTATGCTGTTCGAGATATGTTCTAATTTCATCCTCCTGGAGACGGCGGAAACGTATCACACTCGACCGCGAGACAATAGTCGGCAACACTGAGGATATCCGCTCGGTAGTAAGAATGAAATGAACACTCGCAGGCGGTTCCTCGAGAATCTTGAGCATCCGATTCGCGGTGGTTGGATTGAGCTTGTCGGCATTGAAAATAATGCAAATCCTGCGTCCGCCCTCGAACGAGCTTTCAAGCAGCCGTTCGCGAACCTCATTAACAAGGTCTTTGGTTACCTGCAGCCCTTTCTCGTAAATAACCGGCGCGTAGGATTGCCCGCTCAGCATCTTCCGTTGGGCGGCAAGATCGTCTGTCCATGCCGCACGGTTAGCCTCGGTTTTCGGCGGTGCTCTGAATGGAAAAAGGACATGCAGGTCGGGATGCTCGAGCTTTTTTGCCCGTCGGCAGGCGCTGCAACCTCCGCATTCAGCAGCAGGTCCTTTTTCGCACAACAGCCGGGCCGCAAGCTCTATTGCCGTCTCGCCTTTGCCGACACCATAGGGGCCCGCAAAGAGCAGCGCATGGGGGACCGCACCCGATGTTACCATTGAATAGAGCGTGTTTTTCGCACGTTCCTGACCGACAATCGACTCAAACATTTATCTTTATTGTTCCGTTATATCATATTCACATTTTTTCAAAGAATTCCCCGGAGTTTACTTTAGGGTAAAGCTCTGTCTAAAACCCCTCCGTCTATGGTGTTTTCCCCTTTTTAGGGGGGATTTTTTGATAAGCCGGTATAAAATAGTCTCCCTACAAGGTGAGATGTCACGGAGTAACAGAGGGGTCTATTCTTGATACCCCTGATTTCAGTCCAGGGTAGTTTATTAATATCTTAAGATAACAAATTTTTTAAGTTTATGTCAAGATATTCCGGTGGCGTATCGGCGGTACGCATTATATATTGTATAATTGGTATTTTTCCGTTGAATTACAGAATATAAACCAGAAAATAACAGAATTTACATCATTAACAGGATTGAATTCAATATAACTCAACCCGCTCATAGGCTCTTCAACCAACCAGGTCAACGGGCGTTTCCCGGCTCTACACGTAGAGCGGGGATCGAGGAGTGAGTCACGTGATGTAAAAAGACGAATTTACAGAATTAGCAAAATTAAAAATCTGTTATATCATGTAAATCTTGTTAATCCTGTCCATAAAAAGTTTTCGTTATAAACTGTGAAGAATATATTGACATGATTAGAAAATATATAAATTCAGTCTATAAAACTTATTTACACCTATTGTTATAATTGTTATAAAGAACCATTACGCATGAAACTGCTGCTGATCAACCCGAACCGCTATCGGACGCCGCCGGTGCCGCCGCTTGCGCTTGAACATATTGCGGGCGCGCTCGACGGTTCGCCGCACGAATGTGTCATCCTCGATCTCTGTTTCTCGGACAATCCCGTCGCTGAGATCGACCGTACAATTGACGACTTCACTCCCGATATCGCCGGATTCACCATCCGTAATATCGATACCTGCATCTACCAGAACAACGTTTTCTTCCTGGACGATATCAAGGCGATGGTTGGGCAGGTGCGGGGACGCGGAACCCCGGTGATTCTTGGCGGCGCGGGATTTTCGTTTATCCCCTCGGGTGTGCTGAGTTATCTCGGCGCGGACTGGGGGGTGAAAGGCCCGGGGGAGGTCGCGCTCCGGCGATTTCTCGACAGATTCGAGACAGTGCAGCCGCCTGCGGGGACGGTCATCGATGGCTGGGAATACGGTATCGATCCCGATTCCAGTATTGAACGGGGTGTGTCAATCGATTATGAAACCTATATTTCGAACCGCGGTATCCTCGGATTCGAGACACAAACGGGCTGCTCCGAATCCTGCTCGTACTGCCTTGAGCGGAATACGCGGGTGATGTTCCGCAATACCGAACGCGTGGTGGATGAGATTTGCTCATGCGCCGGCCGTGGATTTGAGACGTTCCATCTTTGCGACACCGAATTCAATCAGGACTTAGAGCACTGCAAACGGTTCCTCGAAACGCTTATCGGGCGCGGGCCGGATATTAGCTGGACGCTCTACATGAAAAGCGCACCGTTCGACAGTGAACTGTTCGAGCTGCTGAAAAAAAGCGGTGCGGATATGATCACGCTGTCGCTGCCCACCTGCCGGAACTGGGAGACAAATGCCCGCGAGATGTGCCGTATCGCCAAAGACAGCGGACTCAAAATAGCGGTCGATATTCTGCTCGGATTTCCCGGCGAGACGGCCGATGAAACGAAGCGCATCATTGATACGCTTCGGGAGATTGCGCCGGATACAATCGGTGTGAACAGCACGATCCGTCTCATGCCGGGTGTTGCAGTCACCGACGAATTCATGGGATCGCCGGAATACCGCAGGCATCTGCTCGGTGCGGTTGAGAACAATCCCGATTGTATCCGTCCGTTGTTCTATCAGCATCTCACCGCGGATATGCTCCGCGGGATAATAGGGGACGATCCGTTGTTTAAAATCGAGGGATTTGAGCGGACAAGTAATTACGAGAGGATATAAAAATAAAATGCCTATCGTTTTAGCACAGAAGAGCTTGTTTTATAGTGTTAATTATTATATCTTATCCTCAAGAAGATGGACACATTTCATTCT
>CAZCDQ010000011.1:0-36525 GCA_964497605.1 uncultured bacterium | reverse complement strand
ATCACGAACCGGTCACTGAAACGGGGGTTGAAATTTTATGAAACAGGATTAGTCAAGTTCCTGGGAAATACCCTGGTGAAACGGTTAAAAGAAGCAACTTTTAATACAAAAAAAGAACTCACAGAAATTCTGCGGCCTACTGTCACTGCCGGGGATGACAGGTGGGTTGACTTGGGCGGTATGTTCGCGCCATTATCGGAAATTAACCGGATCATTGACAATATTACTGAAAACGAAATCAATGATATGTCGCAATTGTCCGCTGAATTGAACACTATTCATACCCATTACGATGACTATAAGTGGACATGGTTTGTTAAAAATATTCAGATTTTCCTGGGCAGAACCATGGATGAGATCGCTCCTTGTCATTTCGAGGGGTTCCCCCTGATTATCGGGCATATCGAAAAGTACTGGTGTCCGACAATCACCAGCGAATCCATCACCGGCCGTCCACCGTTCAGGTTTGGGGGCGATACGACCGAGGGCTGGATATAACACGGGAACATGCCGGATTTCATACGTGCATATTCGATACAATCGCATATTTTATGAGGAGGTATACAACATGGTTCGATCCCGCTGTCTTACTGTTACATTCGTCATTACGATGTTTTTCGCAGTCTGTTTCACCTCCTGCGGTACCGCAGGCCGCTCAGGATGGTATAATGTGCTCGAGTACGGTGTGAAAGGGGACTGTGTTACGCTGAATACCGATGCCATCAACGCGGTCATTGCCGAATGTTCGGCGACCGGCGGCGGAACGGTCTTTTTCCCTGCGGGGACATACCTGACCGGCACCATTGTGGTGAAAAGTTATGTCACGCTTCATATCGGCAACGGCGCGGTTATCATGGGCAGCGGCAATATCGACGATTACGGCGCCGGGGGACTCCAGAGAGCGCTTATAGTTATCAACGACGCCGAATATACCGCGATTACAGGGGAGGGCATCATCGATGCGAACGGCGATGCGTTCATGGATATGACCAAAGTCAAACTTGTCGAACCGAACGCAGCCGATTACGATACGAAATATACCCGCCAGGGCGCAGATTATATGTCGGAAAAATTCGGCACCGAGGATGGCCCGGTGCTGCCGAAAAGCCGTCCGCATCCAACTCTCGATATCAACAATTGCAGTCATTTTCTGCTCAGCGGTGTTACGATCGAAAACACACCATCATGGGCTATCAGGTGTATCGACAGCGAATATGCGGATTTTATCGGATTCGACATCATAAACGATCCGCTGATTCCGAACAGCGACGGCATCCATTGTACCTCCTCGCGGATTATCCATATTTCGGACTTTCATTTCGAGGGCGGTGACGATGCTATCATTGTGACCGGATTCGGTAATCCTGAAAAGGTGGCGGAGTATGTGACAGTCTCGAACTGCACACTTTCATCACGATCGGCAGGGGTGCGAGTCGGGTATGGCGACAGTCCAATCAGAAACTGTGTGTTCGAGAATCTGGTCATTTACGGCTCGAACCGCGGACTGGGCGTTTTTGTCCGCGACGCCGGCTCGGTGGAAAATATTCTGTTTTCGAATATTACAATAGAATCCGGCATTTATAAAGGTCACTGGTGGGGGAATGGCGAGCCGATCCATGTTTCGGTCGCGCCGCATTACGAGGATACGGAGCTTGCCAAAATGAAAAATATATGGTTTACCAACATTATTGCCGAAAGCGAAAACGGAATTGTCGTGCACGGCTGGGAGGACAGCATTATCGAGGATGTTTTGTTCGACAATGTCAAACTCCGGATTAAAAACAGTCCGAAAAACGATTCATATGGCGGCAATTTTGATCTCCGTCCGACACATGTCCTCGATCGAGCAGTATTTGCCCACGATATTCCCGGAATATACTGCAGATTTATCGACGGCATTCACATCCGCGATTTCACCCTCGAATGGGAGGAACCGTTACACCGGTTTTTCTCCCACGGCATCGAATGTGAGGATTTTCAGAATCTTGTCATTGACGGTTTCCGCGGACGTCAGGCACATGTATCCAATCAGGCGCCGGTTATATCGCTGAAAAACGGCAGCGCCGCGACCATACGAAACTGTTTTGCCGAAGAACAATCCGGGACGTTCCTAACGCTCTCGAACGTATCAGATCAGCGTCTCTTTGTTAATAACGATGTGGTGAACGCGAAACATGCATTTGGATCGCGGCATGCATTCAGAATGTCCGGTAATCTCGGCGCGGACTAATATGACCAAAAATCCCAATACGATTCGATAATCACGAAAACGGACCGGATAATTAATCGGTCCGTTTTTTTCAGTACAATGGTTCAGCAGCTAAGAAACGTTCGAAGTCGTCTCGTTCGGTGTGTACATACTCCACAGGCGGTCGTGCGAACGCTCGTTGTTCCATTCGTCGGTCGGCTCGAAATATCCGCCCGATTCGGGATTGCGCCGACGGCGCTGTTCGACGCTTCTTCTCAACGCGTCCCCGTCGATCTCAAATCCGAGACCGGGCGCATCCGGCACACAAATGTAACCGTCATCAACCACCGGTTTGTGGACATTTGTGACAATGTCGTAATAAGTCGGACTGTCAGCGCCGTTTTTTTCGAGCGCATAGAAATTCTCGGTTGCTGCCGCGCAGTGCACCGAGGCATACTCTGAAACCGGAGTCGCCGCGCAGTGGATTGCCATTGCGATACCGTGCTCCATGGCAAGATCGCCGATCTTCTTCGTCTCGAGAATACCGCCGGTCTGCTGAAGGTCGGGATGGCAAAACGCGATGGCTTTTTTCTCGAACAGGTCCATAAATCCCTCTTTCAGGTATATATCCTCGCCGGTGCAAATCGGAGTGGTGCAGGAGTTTTTCAACCGGACATACTGGTCGGTATACATCCAGGGAACCATATCCTCGAGCCATGCGAGGTTGAACGGATCGACCGTGCGGGCTAGTTTAATACAGTCCTCGATCACAAGATGGCCGTAATGATCGGTCAGTACCGGCACCTCCCACCCGATGATATCGCGGATTGTCTGCCAGAATACGGTGAAAAAGTCGAGCCCTTTTTGAGTAATCCGAATACCTTTGAACGGATGAGCGGTCTGATTGTATTTATATTGATCGTCCGCATAACCGTTCCCGAGCAGCCATCTTCCCGACCGCGGCGGCGGTGCCGATATACAGCCCTCGATGCCCTGAAGCTGTCCGATGCTGAAATCGAGTTTGATGACCTTATATCCCCATTCCATACGTTGTTTCAGTCGATTCGCTGACCATTCGCCCTGTACGACCGGATCTAAGGACGGCTGTTTATCCTCCGGCGATTTGATTTCCTGCCATTGTTTCGTATCGGCGTACATTAAGATTTTGTTGCGGAATTTGCCGCCGAGCATCTGCCAGACGGGTACGCCCCATGCTTTGCCGGCAATGTCCCAGAGCGCCATTTCGACACCGCTTACACCGCCCGCCTGGCGGCCGTGATACGCGAACTGTTTAATTTTACGGAATGTCTGGTCCACATTGCAGGGATTCATACCGAGAAGGCGGCTTTTCAATATCAGCGCGTATGTTTTGCTTCCGCGGATATTACCGTATCCGGAAAGCCCCTGATTAGTATCGAGCCGGACGATGTTTCCGGCAAGCCTGAGGTCGGTTATTCTGAGATCGGTTGGTTTCGAATTGGTGTTTGTCTGAGCAGCTGCGGTCTCGAGATCGGCATGGGTGACAAAACTGCCGGCGGTCACTGCTGCAGATGCAGATGTTATTTTTGTGATGAATTTCCGTCTCGACCGGTTCGTTTTTTTGTCCAACATAAGAGGTCTCCTGTATTATTTCAAATATATCGGTGAATGGAGATTGAATTTTACGATAGTACATAATAATATATTGAAACCGATATGCCAGCAAATAATGCGAATCCTAATTCGATTCTGTATTTTGGTCTGATGCGAAACGGATATAGTCAAACGAGGAGGCTGCTCAGATATTTTTCCTAGCGCCATCTCAAAACACCAGATGAGCCAAGATATACCAGACTGTAAGCCGGAAATCCAGAAGAGACTGAGCAGAATGGTCAATTATTTATCAGGGCAGGATTCAGCCGTCCTGAGGTGAAGAATGTGGGAGCGCTGCTTCAGGTTCAAAAGCGGGATTACGTGCAGTTATCTCTTGCTTTACAGGGTGGCTAAAAAATGGGGGGTCGCCAGTAAAGAAAGAATCCATTGACAGTCTTAACTTTCCTAAGTTATATTATATTTTTATTTTAAGAACCTGTATACGGAAATCTGCCAAATGAGAAAACGCATTATACGTTTACTTCTCGCTCTGATGTGTTTAACAATCTTTTCCTGCATGTCGAACAGAATTATCCGTGAAAATCTGCAGCCGTTGAAATCAAAACGCGAGATTGTGCTTCTGATCTTTGGCGATTCGGTTTCCGTCGGCTCCGGTCTGGGGGGAAACTATGATTTCTACGGCGCCATTTTAAAACAGAAAATCGGTGATCTATTCGGATGTCCAGTAAGTTTGATTAATTCGAGCAGGGACGACGAATCTTATACATTTGCGCCGAGGCGAATCCAGGCCGATATATTGTCATACCGGCCGGATATTACCTTTGTCATGCTCGGTCTTGTTGATGCGTTAATGCCAAAAATGTTGTCGACTGATCATATCAGACACATGGAAAAATTCTTTACCCCGCTTCGGAAAAGAAATACATTTGTGATAGTGCTAACAACGACCGGACTCAGAGATGTTGCCGGAAAGGATGATCCGCGGAATCTTGCGCTGAGCGAATTCAATCAGATTGTCAGAGATACGGCGCAGTACTATCATTTTCCTGTCATAGATGTGTACAGACACATGGAACGGTTCCGGCTGGCGTATCCCGGAGAATACTTTTCTCTGTTCGATGGTACCTTTAAGCTCAGCGACAAAGGACATGCTTTTATAGCCGATTACATTTATAAGCATATCGAAGAGAATTTCGCGGAAACGCCCGAATAACTAGTGATACTTCTCTGAATGGGATTTAAAGATGTCGCTTGTTGAAAAAATATCCCCCCGTTTTCTTGGTGCTGCTGCGTGGACAATGGTGAACAGTATCGGAAAAACGCTTTCGATCGATGTCCGCGGTATTGAGCATGTCGAGGCAGTGAATGGTAAACCGGCGATATTCGTGTTGTGGCACGGCAGGCTTTTCTTTCCCATGTTCTGCCTGAAAGGCAAGGGTATTATCGTATTGGTTTCGGAGCATCGGGACGGTGAAATTATTACGTCCTCGCTCGAGGCCGCCGGATACGATACTGTTCGCGGCTCCACAACAAAAGGAGGAGCACGGGCACTTGCTCGGATTGTGAAACTAATGCGGGACGGCGCGCATATCGCATTTACGCCGGATGGTCCCCGCGGGCCGCGGTGGAAATTCCAACCCGGTGCGATTTATCTCGCAGCAAAAACCGGGATTCCGATCATTCCATTGGGCGGCAGCGCAGAGAAAGCGTATTATTTTAAAAGCTGGGATTCGTTTCAGCTCCCCAAACCGTTTTCAAAAAGCGCTTTCAATGTTGGGGAGCCGTATTATGTTACCGGCGGATTGGAACCAGAAAATATCGAATTCCACCGGGCTGCGGTGGAACGAATTCTCTCCGAATTGAATGAAAACGCGGACAGGATTACAGGAGCGGCGATAGGAAAATGATTGCATTATATACATTGTTGACCACACTCGTCGTCATTGTCCTTTATCCGACCGGACTCATCCTGTCGATTGCGGGACAGACATCGCTTCTGTCGCGGCTGAAACCGCCTGTGATACCGTCAGGTGGGGATATGCCACGGCTTTGGATTCATGCCGCATCGGTCGGTGAGGCCGGTATTGCCTATTCGATGGCGCAGGAAATAAAGAAAGACAATCCGGCGTCGCTTGTATTTGTCTCAATGATTACCTCGACCGGACTCGAGCGTATAAACGCGCTGAACGAATCTCAGGATATGAAATATGTCGATCATGCATTCCTTGCGCCCATCGACAGCCCATTGGTCACAAATGTCTTTGTGAATGCTATTACGCCTAACGCCATGATTATCGTCGAAACAGAAATCTGGCCGTCCCTTATCCGGTCTATGAGCAGAAGGGGGATTCCGGTTACGGTCATTAACGGTAAACTCACCAGCAAATCGTTCAGGCGGTATATGTCTTTCAGGTTTATGTTCAAAAAAATCGTGCGCGACATTTCGCTGTTCTGCGTGCAGTCGCGGACATACTCGAAACGGTTCGGCATGCTTGGTGTCCCGCTCGAGCGGATCGAGACGATCGGTAACATCAAATTCGACAGTCTGCCGGAATCCTCCGATTACGACCGTGATACGCTCCGCAGGGATTTTGGTATTCCCGCCGTAGCGAGGCTTTTTGTGGCGGGAAGCACACGTCCGGGCGAGGAGAAACTGCTTATCAGGGCGTTTGAAAGGATTTCGGATGCTCATCCCGATGCGGTCATGGTTGTTGTGCCTCGTCACCTGAAACGTGTTCCCGAGATTGAGAGGCTTTTAACCGATGCCGGACTGGGATATGTGAAGAGAACCGCGAAGAAACGGCTTGAATCGACCGGGAACAGCGTGCTGATCCTCGACACCATGGGCGAGTTACTACCGATGTTCGCCTGTGCGGACGTTGCCTTTGTGGGGGGCAGTCTGATGAATTTCGGCGGCCACAATCCCATGGAGCCATCTGCACTCGGTGTTCCGGTGCTGTTCGGGCCATATATGGAGCAGACCGGCTCGAAAGAACTGCTCGCCGAGGGCGCCGCCGCTCTTGTACACGATAAAGCCGAGCTTGCGGAGAAAGTGGAATCACTGTTCGGTAACGAGGCTGAAAGAATCCGCATGGCAGCGGCGGGCGAGACTGTGGTAGGCCGGTTTAAAGGAACTCTCGCCAGAACCCTGAAAAGCATGAAAGACCGTGAACTTATTGCCTGACCGTACAAACACAGAAAACCGAAGCGGATTAAGAAAATGTATATGCTTGTAAAAGACATTATGTACGGTGTGCGGAAAGACATCGTGTCTGCGCCGATCAGAGCGGTGCTGTATGTCCTGTCACTTCTGAACGATGCAATCATGCGGCTGCGGAATAAACTCTATGACGCCCGTATTCTACCCGTATGTAAAATGCCATGCACCGTTATCAGTGTCGGAAATATTATTATCGGAGGGACCGGGAAAACGCCGGTTGTTATGATGACCGCACAACTGCTGAAAGATGCCGGAAAGCACGTTGCGGTCGTGTCGCGTGGATATAAACGCGAGGGCGGACCTGAGCCGCTTATCGTTTCGGACGGCGCTACCCTACTCGTTTCACCTTCCGAGGCGGGCGATGAACCGCATTTGATTGCCTCGATCCTCGAGGATATTCCGGTCGTAGTCGGTGCGGATAGGTGCAGCGCAGCAAGACTGGCGGTCGAACGGTTTTCGCCGGATGTGATCGTACTAGACGACGCCTTTCAGCATCGGAGCATACACCGCGACACCGACATTGTGACCGTTGAAGCAGATAATCCTGCGGGAAGCGGCTATTTGCTGCCGCGTGGACTGCTCCGTGAATCGTTACGTGCATTTGAACGTGTAAAAGTTATAGTGGCGACCGGGTATCGTGACAGTCATAATTGTGACGACATTGAAAAAAAAATACGAAAATTAAATCCTTCGGCAGCACTATTCTATAGCCGAACCGTTGCAGCGGGTTTTCGCGAACTGGGGAAACGCGAACGGATTGAAACCGATACTGTTCGGGGTAAAAAAATTTCCGCGCTTTCGAATATTGCAAATCCCGAATCGTTCCGCCGTCTGCTCGAATCGCTTGGAGCAAATATCGTCCTATGGACGGTCATGCCGGATCATCATCGATACTCCCGCAAAGAATTTGATGACATTATGAGCCGGTCGCGTGATGCGGGATCAGCTATCGTTGTCATGACCGCCAAAGACGAGAAGAATCTGCCGGAAGAATATGAAACCGGTTCGATGAAAGCGCTTGTGCTCGATATCGAGGCCCGTCTCGCGAGCGATGAGGAGAAATACCGTTGTTTGATACAGTCGAACTCAACATAAGGTGATGATAATATGGATGTTGAAGAATATAAAAAACTGCCCGAGCCCGAACTGATTGCCCGTATAGAGAAAGCGAAAAAAGAAAAAAACGCTATTATTCTTGCGCATAACTATCAGAAACTCGAGGTTCAACAGGTTGCCGATTATCTTGGCGATTCGCTCGGTCTTTCGAGGATTGCCGCGGAAACCGATGCCGATGTCGTTGTGTTCTGCGGTGTGGATTTCATGGCGGAAAGCGCAAAGATTCTGTCGCCGAACAAGACCGTTCTTTTGCCGGAGATTGAGGCAACATGCCCTATGGCGAATATGATTACACCCGAAAATCTCATAAAAGCAAAAGCGGAGAATCCCGATTCAATTGTAGTCGCGTATGTGAATACGACAGCAGATGTGAAAGCGCTGGTCGATATTTGTTGTACCTCGGCGAATGCGGTTGATGTTATCGGTTCGCTTCCGGACAAGGAAATACTTTTTGTTCCCGACAAAAATCTCGGAGCATATGTTGAAAAAACGACCGGCGCGAAAATCAATCCCTGGAACGGGTACTGTTATGTGCATAATTTTCTGTCCGTAGAGGACGTGAAACGTGCGCGGCAGGAGCATCCCGGCGCAGTATTCGTTGTCCATCCGGAATCGCCCTCGGATGTTGTTGCTCTTGCCGACAAGGTTATGTCGACCTCGGGAATGGTTAAATATGTGGAGAATATTACAAATGACGATGACAAAAAGCGCGGTGTTATCATCGGCACCGAAATCGGGCTGGTCAATCAACTCAGAAAAAAGCATCCCGATGTCAATATCTGGGCGCTGAGCGATTTCGCGGTCTGCGGTACCATGAAAATGACCACACTTTCTAAAGTGTGCTGGTCGATCGAGACCGGAAATTACGAAATTAAAATTTCGGACGATGTCATGAAAAAGGCACGCCGTTCGCTCGAAAAGATGATCGCGACAGGATAGCCGGCCACTTAAAAATCTCAGAAAAATCAAGAAATCTGAGATGAATTCAAAACTTGTTCAGGGTTAAAAATTGGTTAATTTGCAAAAGCTTCTCTGGAAAAATCTGTGAAAATTTGTTATATTATCACATTTACCGGATTAAAGTACGGAAATACGAGTACCGCATTCTCTCATATGCTTATTTTTTGGCGATGAGGCTGAATGAGTGCATTTTCGGATTAAACCGTTGTGATATCATTTTGAGAAAAGGAAGATTACATGTCGCTTGAGTCGCTGAAAACTTTGTTTAATCCTCGTACTGTTGCGGTCATTGGCGCTACCAACCGGAAAGGAACAGTTGGATATGATCTGATGAGAAACCTTGTCGGTTCCGGTTTCGAGGGAATCGTATACCCGGTCAATCACAAACGGCCGAGCATATACGGTATAAAAGCATATCCGTCGGTCGAAGAAATTCCAGATCAGATCGATCTGGCAATCCTCGCGACTCCCGCTGCGACAGTTCCTGATATTGTTGAGAAATGCGGAAAAGCCGGTGTGCGCGGCATTGTTATCATTTCGGCGGGATTCAGTGAAGAAGGTGAACGAGGTAAAGAACTGGTCGAGCGTATTGTAGCGCTTGCCAAAAAATATCGTATTAGGATAATTGGCCCGAACTGTCTTGGTTTTATTAAACCCTCCAATTCGCTTAACGCCAGCTTTGCCAACAAAATGGCTCTTCCCGGCGGAATTGCGTTTATCTCTCAAAGCGGCGCATTATGCACATCCATTCTCGACTGGTCGGTAAAAATGAATGTGGGATTCAGTCATTTCGTATCCATTGGTTCCATGGCCGATGTGGGATTCCATGATCTCATCGATTATTTCGGGCAGGATCAGGAAACAAACTGCATTGTAGTTTATATGGAATCGCTTTCAAATACGAGAAGGTTTCTGAGTGCCGCACGGGCCTTTGCGCGATCCAAACCTATTATTCTCCTTAAGTCCGGGAAAAGTTCTGCCGGTGCGAAAGCTGCAATGTCTCATACCGGCAGTCTCGCGGGAAACGACAAGGTTTTCGATGCTGCATTTAAACGTGCAGGTATTATCAGGGTGAATACCATCGGCGAGCTGTTTGACTGCGCAAAGACGCTGGCTATGCAAAAACGCCCGAGAGGAAATCGCCTTGCGGTTGTCACTAACGCCGGCGGCCCTGGTGTGATTGTCGCCGATACGCTAGTTGAGGGCGGTGGAGAACTTGCAGAACTCTCACCCGCGACGATGGATAAACTCAACGAAACACTCCCTGCTGCATGGAGTAAAGGTAATCCTGTCGATGTGCTTGGTGACGCTCCTCCCGAGCGATATGCAAACGCGGTTCAGGCGTGTTTTTCGGATGAGGGTGTGGATGGCGTTCTGGTGGTTCTAACTCCTCAGTCAATGACCGATTCGGCACAGATTGCCCGTGAAATGACGGCGATTCCAAATAATTCCGGCAAGACGCTGCTGGCGTCTTGGATGGGAGAGGATGATGTCAGCGAGGGGAAACGGATTCTGGAGCAGGGAAACATTCCATGTTTCACCATTCCCGAGGATGCGGTAAAAAGCTTTGTCAATATGTATAATTACTCCCGTAACCTCGAACTCATTTATGAGACACCGTCATCGATACCGCATGAGTTTACACCAGATAAAGCAAAAAGTAACGAAATCATCGCATCTGTCATAAAGGATAATAGATTCATTCTTACCGAATACGAGGCGAAAAAGCTGCTTTCATATTACCAGATTCCGACAATGAATACCGAAGTTGCCACAACACAGGAAGAAGCTTTTGAAAAGTCTGCAAAGGTCGGTTTCCCGCTGGTTATGAAAATCATGTCCCCCGATATTCTGCATAAAACCGATATCGGTGGTGTAAAACTCAATATTGACACACAGGATGAAGCCAGGGAAGCTTACGAACAGATCGTGGAGAGTGCGAAAAAAAATCGTCCCGATGCAGATATTCGCGGCGTTCTCATCGAGAAGATGGCCTCGAAAAGGTTCGAGCTTCTTATCGGAAGCAAAAAGGATCCACTGTTCGGGCCGGCGATTGTGTTCGGTATGGGCGGTGTTGCGGTCGAAGTTTTCAAAGATACGAATGTAGGGCTGCCGCCGCTGAATATGGCACTTTCGGAGCGGCTGATTGAGGAAACGAAAATATTCCATCTAATAAAGGGATACCGGGGCATGGAAGGTGTCGATATGAGAGACATCCAGTTCCTGCTATATAAGTTTGCCTACATGGTATCCGATTTCCCTGAGATAAAAGAGGTTGATATCAATCCATATGGTGTCGACAGCAAGGGCGGTGCTGTACTCGATGCAAAAGTTTTGCTTGACAAGGATGTTGCAGGTAAACCAATTAAACCTTTTTCGCATCTTGTTATTTCGCCGTATCCCGAGGAATATATTACCGATTTTACGCTGAAAAACGGGACACACGCCGTGCTCCGGCCTATCAAACCCGAGGACGAGCCGCTTGAGGCTGAGATGTTCAGGAATTTTTCCGAGCAGACCCAACGGTTCAGATTCTTCCAGCTTATCAAAAACATCACTCATGAACTCCTTGTCAGATACACTCAGATAGATTATGACCGTGAAATGGCGATTATTGCCGAGGTCGACGAGGACGGCGAGAAGAAAATGGCCGGAGTTGTCAGATTGATTGCCGATCCATATAACGAAACCGCCGAATTCGCGATTGTGATCGCCGATCCCTGGCACCATCAGGGGCTTGGAAACAAGTTCTCCGATTATATCCTCGAGATCGCAAAAGAACGGGGTATCAAACAAATCTACGCGAATGTGCTGAACGACAACCATACGATGCTTCGGATGTTCCGCAAACGCGGCTTTACCATCAAAAAAGGCGAGGAAGACTCTTACGCTTATCTGGAATTGTAAACAGCATCCGTTTTTAACGGGTATATCACGGTATAACGGGGCTCATACGATGTGTGAGCCTTTTTTTGTGCACTATGTGTAAAGCCGTTTTCCACCGATATGGATTTTATCTTGTGCCGGATGTATTATGAGATTGGATATTTCGGGCAAATATGATGTGCATTACCCATCATATATTGTCAGTATCCGGATGATTACACCATATAATGTTGTTTTTTACGAAAAAATCTTTTATGATATGGGGTATTCTATTATATTATCAAAATCCAGTAATTTATTATTGAACCCCTGATTTCGCTAACGGGTAGCCAACAGACATGATTACAACCGATTTTCTTGTAATTGGTTCGGGTATCGCCGGCCTTTCCTATGCGCTGAAAGTCGCCGATTACGGCGAGGTGATAGTCATAACCAAAAAGAGCGACAGTGAATCCTCCACTAACTATGCGCAGGGTGGCATCGCTAGCGTCATAGGGCCGAACGATTCCGTGCATGATCATGTGGAGGATACCCTTAAAACCGGCTGCGGACTCTCTCATCGAGATGTTGTTGAGATGGTTGTCGGTGAGGGACCGGAAATGATAAGGCAACTCATCGAATGGGGTTGCCGGTTTACAATGGAGAAAAAAGGGAAATTGTCACTTGGACGCGAGGGCGGGCATTCTCATAACCGTATCGTTCATACCGACGATCTCACCGGCCGTGAGATAGAACGCGCCCTGTTGGAACGGGTGAAAGTACATCCGAATATCGATGTGCGTGAAAACCACATCGCTATCGATCTTCTGACTGAGCACCATGTGGATATTATGCCGAAAAAGGGTGGCATAAACTGTTACGGTGCTTATGTTTACGATACGGCGAAACGCAAGGTCGAGACATTCATGTCGGTTACAACTATGCTTTCGACCGGTGGAACCGGGCAGGTGTACCTGCACACGACCAATCCCGATATTGCAACGGGTGACGGTATTGCAATGGCATACCGGGCTGGTGCGAAAGTGGGAAATCTGGAGTTCATGCAGTTTCATCCTACGACGCTAAAGCGAACGGACGATGGGACGTTTCTCATTTCCGAAGCGATGCGCGGTTACGGCGGCGTTATTGTCGACAAAGACGGCAACCGTCTCATGGAGCACCTTGAGATGAAAGATCTGTCACCCCGTGACATTGTCGCGCGGACCATCGACCGTTATCTGAAAAGCAGCGGTGAAGATTGTGTGTATCTCGATGTTTCTGGATTCGATGCGGGTGCGACAATCAAACGCTTTCCGCATATTTATGAGACATGCCTTGGTTACGGCATCGATATTACAAGCGAACCGATCCCGGTAGTTCCTGCAGCTCATTACATGTGCGGCGGCGTTTTGACCGACAATGAGGGGAAAACGACCATTTCGAATCTTTATGCGACCGGCGAAACGGCCTTTACCGGCCTTCACGGGGCAAACCGGCTGGCATCCAATTCGCTGCTTGAGGCGGTTGTAATGGCAGAAACAGCCTCCCGTTCGGCAACGAATGTAACACAGAAACGGGATGATTTGCCAGTTGTCAACGAATGGAGCGCGAAAGGGACGTTTGATCCAGACGAATGGGTAGTGATTTCACATGACAGAAACAACATCCGTCAGCTCATGTGGGATCTTGTTGGAATTGTCAGGAATGATTTCCGACTCTCACGGGCGCTCAGGCATATTGCGCTCATCCGAGATGAGGTCGAGAAATATTACCGCCGGACAAAGGTGTCCCCGGAACTCATCGAGCTTCGCAATATGGCGACAGTGGCATGGCTGATCGTACTCAGCGCCCGTCACCGCAAAGAATCCCGCGGGCTTCATTATAATACCGATTATCCGGAGACAGACAATGCATACTGGCAACACGATACGGTTATAAAGGACGGCGAAATACTATTATAAATAAAGGCACAAAGTGAAAAACGTGGGTTGAACCTAAGTGTTCGCCTATCTACACGAATAGAGCTATAGGATAATAAATGCTGGAAAAAGAGAATAAAATAACTGTGGTGGATTTTGGTGGCCAATATGCTCATCTCATCGCCAAACGAATAAGGCATCTTGGCTATTACGCTGATATCGTGTATCCTGATGTCATGCTCGACGACCTTGGCAAACCCGGAGGTATCGTTTTCTCCGGAGGGCCATCAAGTGTATATGCCAAAAATGCTCCGCCGTTTAATGAGTATATTCTCTCCACGGGCATTCCGATACTGGGACTGTGCTACGGTATGCAGCTTGTAGCCAATCTGCTCGGCGGGGATGTGCGGCGTCTTAAACGGCGTGAGTACGGCCGTGCCGAGCTGAATGTTACAACCAAATCGGCGCTTTTTGAAGGATTGAATGAGTACGAACAGGTGTGGATGAGTCACGGCGACTCTGTTGTTGCGCCGCCGGAGGGATTCGATGTTATCGGCAGCACTGCGGACTGCCCGGTCGCGGCAATTGGTAATGCCAGAACCAATATCTACGGTCTTCAGTTTCATCCCGAGGTAACCGATACACCATCCGGCGATACGATCCTGCAAAATTTCATTGCGATCTGCGGTCTCGAGAAAAACTGGTCTATGGACAGCTATATCGAGGACAAAATGAATGAGATTCGCGAGCGGGTTGGCGACCGCAATGTGTTTCTTCTTGTTTCGGGAGGAGTAGATTCGACGGTTACGCTGACACTGCTCAATAACGCACTCGGCAAGGAACGTGTGCTCGGCCTTCACATCGATAACGGACTCATGCGCAAGAATGAAACGGCAAAGGTCGAACAAGCGCTCAGAAAACTCGATTTCGACAATCTGATCGTGGTCGACCGCAGTGAAGATTTTCTGAAAGCGGTCGAAGGGTTGACCGATCCACAGGAGAAACGGAAAGCTATCGGCGACGAATTCATCTATGTGAAAGACCGCGAACTGGCAAATCTCAATCTCGATCCCGATAGATGGATGCTCGGACAGGGTACGCTCTATCCGGATATCATCGAATCGGGCGGGACAAAACATGCCGATGTGATTAAAACGCATCACAACCGTACCGACATGATCAAGGATATAGTGGCACGGGGGCTTGTTATCGAGCCGCTTGATCAGCTTTATAAGGACGAGGTCAGAGTTGTCGGTGAACGGCTTGGACTACCGCACAATCTGGTCTGGCGTCACCCGTTCCCCGGTCCGGGTATCGGTGTACGTGTGCTGTGCGGAGAGGGCGGCGAAACCTCGGACGATTTAGCCGGTATTAATGCGCTTGTCGCCGAGCGGATAGGCGCAAAAGGTTTTGATTCGCTCATTTTGCCGGTAAGAAGTGTCGGTGTGCAGGGCGATTCGCGGACATACGCACATCCGGCGGCGGTTGACGGTGCGCTTGACTGGGAGACGCTCGAACTGCTTTCGACCGATATCACCAACGAGGTAGACGGCGTGAACCGAGTGGTGCTCAAGATCGGCGGGGGAAAACTGCTACCGCTTAAAAGCCATACCGCAACCCTGACCCGCGACCGTCTCGACATTCTGCGCGAGGCCGATAACGAGGCGATTAAAACTCTAAGGAAGCATAATCTATACGAGAGTATATTCCAGATGCCGGTTGTCCTGTTGCCAATTTCATCGGACGTTAAAAAAGAATGTGTAGTTATCCGGCCTCTGGAGTCCACGGATGTGATGACTGCACGGTTTTTCAGAATGCCTGCCGATTGCGTTTCAGAAATGTCGGAGCGAATCATGGCGTTGGGCGCAATCGAATATGTGTTCTACGATCTCACGAATAAGCCGCCGGGAACATTTGAATGGGAATAAATAAAGAAATAATATATATTTAAGATGAGGTTAATATATGAAAATTGTTGTATGTGTGAAACAGGTCCCGGACACGATGGATGTCAGGATCGATTCTGAAACAAATACGCTGATTCGCGAGGGTGTGCCGTCAATACTGAATCCTTTCGACGAATATGCTATCGAAGAGGGAATACAACTCAAGGAAAATTACGGCGGCTCGGTTACGGTCATTACCATGGGTCCTCCGCAGGCCGACGATGTACTTCGGACGTCCCTTGCGATGGGTGTTGACGATGTCATTTTGATTTCGGATCGTGCGTTTGCCGGATCGGATACTCTTGCCACCTCCTATACGCTCGCGAAAGTGATAGAGAAAATTGGCGATGTGGATATCGTATTAACCGGAAAGCAGGCTATTGACGGTGATACGGCACAGGTAGGACCGGGAATTGCCGCACGGCTGGATTATACTCAGCTCACGTATATATCTAGGATAGAAAGTGTCGATCTCAATGCCGGAGAAATGGTCGCTGAGCGACTCCTTGATGGTGGCCGTGAACGTGTCCGCGCGAACCTGCCGGCCCTGCTTACAGTGATAAAGGGAATAAACGTTCCGCGTAAGCCGTCCTTGCTGAAAATGAAAAAAGCACGAAATGCCGAAATACCGGTTTGGGGTGCTGCAGATATTAAAGCCGATCCCGACAGTCTCGGACAGAAAGGTTCTCCCACATGGGTGGAGAAAATATTTTCCCCCGAGCAGAAATCGCGCGGAGAGATGATCGAGGGTGACTGCGACGAGGCGGTTGCGGTACTGGTAGACATTATAAAGAAATCTATGTAAAGATGAGCGAGGGATAATGGGATTAAAAATAATACTGGATAAATGCACGGGATGTAAGCTGTGTGTGAAAGCTTGCCCATTCGATGCGCTTGAGGTCATCGACAAGAAAGCGGTTGTATCGGAAGAAGCGTGCACACTGTGCGGTGCGTGTGTCGAAACTTGCAAATTTGAGGCGATAGAGATTGAACGCGAAACGGCCGATACCGCTGATTACAGCGAATACCGCGGCGTATGGGTTTTTGTACAGACCGTCGATGGCGTACCTCATCATGTTACGCTTGAACTGGTCGGTGAAGGACGGAAGCTGGCAGACAAACTCGGCGCCGATCTTTGCTGTATGATTTTGGGAAGTCAAAACGGTTCAATTATCGACGAACTTTCGGTTTATAATATCGACAGAATATATTCTGTCGAGAACGATAAACTTGCTGTATACCGAACTGCCCCATACGTTGAGGCCGCTGCACACCTGATAAACACATATAAACCGGAGATCGTGCTTATCGGGGCGACAACTACGGGACGCGATTTCGCCGGCGGGCTTGCGACAGTACTTAAAACGGGACTGACTGCGGACTGCACCGATCTTGCGGTCGACATTGAATCCCGTAGTCTCCTTCAGACACGTCCTGCATTCGGCGGAAATATTATGGCGACTATCCAATCCTCCAAACACCGTCCCCAAATGGCCACTGTTCGTCCGAAAGTTTTTGGTATGCCGGAGCGGATCGACAAGCCCGATATCGAGACCGTTGCGGTCGATGTCACAATATCGGAGAAAGCTGACAGAACCGACGTTCTCGAATGGATTCCCTCTGACGAGGGTGTAAATATTGCAGACGCCAATGTCATTGTGTCCGGCGGACGAGGTATTGGAAAGCCCGAGAATTTCGCACTGCTGCAGGAACTTGCCGACCTTTTGGACGGCGCTGTCGGCGCATCACGTGCCGCGGTCGATTCCGATTGGATCGATTATTCCCATCAGGTGGGGCAGACGGGCCGGACGGTCCGTCCGAATGTTTATATCGCGTGCGGGATTTCGGGCGCCGTACAGCATCTTGCAGGCATGAAGACATCCGATGTGATTATTGCGATAAACAGAGATCCCGATGCACCCATTTTCAATGTGGCAACATACGGGTATGTCGGTGATGTAAAAGAAATTGTAACGAAAATGATCAATGAATTGAAACGCCGTTCAGGGATTTCCTGAACGCTGTTTCATGAAAAGAGTAAAGGTAGGATATTTCATGAACGAATCTTTAAAATCAACAGGGTGTTGTTCAGGTTGTTATCTGTCAAAATCCGATCCGGAAGTATATAAGCAAATATACCAGGAGGTGATTCGTCAGCACGATTATCTCGAAATGATCGCGTCCGAGAATTATGTGTCGCCGGCTGTTCTTGAAGCGACCGGTTCGGTGCTGACAAATAAATATGCGGAGGGATACCCATCCGCCAGATACTACGGCGGATGCGATTATGTCGACAAAGTCGAGGACACCGCCCGAGAACGTGCGGGGAAAATATTCAATTGCGACTTTGTCAATGTTCAGCCGCATTCCGGGTCGCAGGCTAATATGGCGGCCTATTTCGCACTTGTTGAGCCGGGATCGAAAGTCATGGCAATGGACCTGAAGCATGGTGGTCATCTGACCCACGGCAGTCATGTGAATTTTTCGGGCCGTCTGTACGATATTATACCCTACGGTGTGAAAGAAAGCGACTGCCTCATTGATTACGATGCCATGTATAAGACCGCAATCGAAACCAAACCGGCGTTAATTATCGGTGGAGCAACCGCGTATCCGCGGATCATCGATTTTCCCAAAATGCGGGAAATTGCCGACAAGGTCGGCGCCAAATTTATGGTCGACGCTGCGCATATTGCAGGCCTTATCGCCGGTGGAGCGCATCCCAGTCCGGTGCCGTATTCGGATGTGGTGACGTTGACTACTCATAAAACATTCCGCGGTCCGAGAGGCGGTATGATCCTCTCCGCGGATGCCGAAACGGGCGAGCTGATTGACAAGAGCATTTTCCCCGGATCTCAAGGGGGGCCGCTGATGCATGTCATTGCCGCTAAATCGGTTGCATTTGGCGAGGTGCTGAGGCCGGAATTCAGTACCTATGCCGAAAAGATTGTTTCCAATTGCAAGATTCTTGCCGAGGAACTGATGGCGAACGGATTCGATCTGGTTTCCGGCGGGACGGATAACCATCTGATATTGATTGATCTGTCGAAACGGAAAGTGACCGGAATGGAGGCCGAGGAAGCGTTCGGATACGCCGGTGTCACTGTGAACAAGAACAGTATACCGTTTGATCCCGAGAGACCGTCCATATCGAGTGGTATCCGGATCGGGACTGCCGCGCTGACAACCCGAGGAATGGGAGAGCCGGAAATGAAAAAAATCGTCTCAATTATGAAACGGGCGATCGAGAATCTCAACAATAAAGAGGAGCTCATCAAACTGTCAGAGGAATCACGCGAAATTGCGAGTTCGTTCCCGATATTCGCATGGTAATATGTGCTTTATAATATGATGGATAGAGAATTTAATAGCAATGCGTTAGGAGTAATGACGATACCATAAGGGAGGGCTGTATATGAAATGCCCGTATTGCTCTGAAGATACAGACAAAGTTATCGATTCGCGTTCTTCAAAGAACGGTAAATCGATCAGGCGGCGGCGCGAATGTCAGAACTGTAATCAGCGGTTCACGACATACGAGTATATTGAGAACGTGTCGATAAACGTCATCAAGGTTGACGGGAAACGTGAACCCTTTGACAGAAAAAAGCTTCGCGGCGGTATCGATATATCGTGCACCAAACTGCCGATTCCAATTGACCGTATTGATGAGATTGTCGACGAAATCGTTCATGAAATCGAGGGAAAAGGTGAGCGTGAAATATCGTCTCACGATATCGGCGAGATGGTGATGAAGAGGCTTAAGGAGTTGCATGAAGTCGCCTATGTGAGATTTGCCTCGGTTTACAGCAAATTCCAGAATAAAACGGAATTTCTGAAAGAATTGAATAAGATCGAAGAATAACCGAAGCGGATGGCACCGTTTTAGGCTTTTCAAAACGAGGATGTGTATCACAATATGTCGATAACCGAAAACATTGCACGTGTGACCGATGAAATTGGGGAGGCTGCGGCACGTGTGGGACGGGAACCATCCGAGGTTCGGCTGATGGCGGTGTCAAAAACGAGGTCGGTCGGAGAAATCGAGGAGGCAGTCGCTGCGGGAATTGTCCATCTCGGTGAAAACAGAGTACAGGAAGCAGCGAAGAAAATCACCGAAATACAGTCCGCTCCGGTATGGCATCTTGTCGGACATCTGCAGTCGAATAAAGCAAAACAAGCTGCCGGAATGTTTGACTGGATCGATAGTGTAGACTCGATTAATATCATAGATAAGATTGCTGCGCGGGCACGAGAAGAGCGTAAAACAGTAAACATCCTTGTTCAGGTTGACATTTCCGGTGAGGAAACGAAATTTGGCGTTTCACCTGAACGCGTTCACAATCTGGTCGAATATGCCGCTGAAATCGAGGGAATCGAGATGTGCGGCCTAATGACCATAGGTTCGTTCGGTGTGGCGCCGGATATTACAAGAGCCGAATTTGCGCGGATGCGGGAGCTGTTCGACCGGCTGCGGGATGACTGCAATCTCGGTAAATACATGCGTGAACTGTCGATGGGAATGTCGGACGATTTTACCATCGCAATCGAAGAAGGCGCGACTATGGTGCGTGTGGGAACATCGATTTTCGGACAGAGGAATCGATAAGAATGTTACAGGAAGTTATTTCAGTGATTATCAAAAGCATCGTCGTGACAACCGTGTTTTTACTGCTCGTCAGGTCGATTTTGTCCATTCCTGGATTTTTGCCCGGTTATTCGAGGATAAAATTACTCTTCAGGATAACCGAGATTTTTGTACGGCCGGTCAGGACTATCATTCCACGGATTTTGTGGAAAAATGGTCTGGATTACGCGTCTCTTATATCGGCGCTTATTATCCTGTTTTTGGGATTCGGATTGATATCGTTTGTAAATACTATGTTCAACGGATTTATAAAATAGATTATTCGGTTATCCCGTTAGCTAAGCATATTACAATATCATGTATGAATTTCCTAAAAAAGTATACTTATTCTTGTATCTTGCTTATTAAAGGGGATAACCGGAATAGATTATAAACATGAAACCGATTTGACATACAGGTTACACCACCATACATTTTTGATATAGGGGGGCATTGTGAATATTTCACCGCTTGATATACGCAAACATGAATTCAAGAAATCCATGCGGGGATACGATGTCGATGAAGTGTCGGCATTTCTCGATATGGTATCCATGGAATATGAGAATTTTGTTCGTGAAAACGCCCTCATGAACGAAAAAATTCGTGAGTATAATACTCAGCTCAAGAAATATCATGATATCGAGGGAACGTTGCAGGAAACGCTCCTCTCCGCAGAACGGGCCCGTGAGGAAACGGTCAATGTTGCCAAAAAACAGGCCGATGTTATTATCCGGGAGGCTGAAGTGAAAGCGGCCTCGATCATTGAGGAAGGCCGCAGGGTGTATTCCGAGCTGAGAAACAAGATCATAGATATAAAGATTCAGAAAGACGCATACATCCTGAAAATCTCTGCTCTTATCAACGCACAGAAAGAGATGTTCGAAAATGTTACGTTTCAGGAGGTTGAACGGTTCGCGGATATGAACGATTTAGAATCCGGAGATGCGGCGAGCCCTCAGCAGCAGGGTAAACCGCCGTCTCATGCGCCCTCAGGCGGTCACGTACCCGGGTTCATGCCAGAGGACGAATGAAATTAGGGCATAGAATGATTATCAGCAGAAAAAAGAGTTTTGTATATCACGTCAATTCGAATTATTCAGATATATTACACAGGCAGGGATTATGGCAGAAATTGTTGAAAACATTAACAGAGCTTGCGATTTTATCCGGTCGAAAACTGATATTGTTCCGGCTGCCGGGATTGTACTTGGGACCGGGCTCGGCGGACTGGTGAACGACATCGAGATCGTCGCTGAAATCCCGTATGGCGAGATACCCGGGTTTGTGTCCCCGACAGTGGAATTTCACGATGGAAAACTGATTGCAGGCATGTTGTCGGGGCATTCCGTTATTGCTCTTCAGGGGCGGTTTCATTATTACGAGGGTTATTCCATGCAGGAGATAACTTTTCCCGTGCGTGTCATACATGCCCTCGGTGCGTCGACGCTTGTTCTTTCCAATGCGGCTGGCGGTATGAATCCTGCATTCGAGAAAGGTGACCTTGTTCTGATCGGCGACCATATCAATCTTCTTGGCGATAATCCGCTGATTGGTATGACCGAAGAAGATCTCGGCCCTCGTTTCCCGGACATGTGTGAACCGTATGCGGAACGGCTGCGTTCGCTTGCGAAGGCCGCGGCGGAAAAACTGAACATCGGACTCCGCGAGGGAGTTTATGTTGCAGTTCCAGGCCCATCGCTTGAAACACGAGCGGAATACAGATTCCTTAGAATGATCGGTGCGGATATGGTCGGTATGTCCACTGTGCCGGAAAATATTGTGGCGATACAGTGCGGCATGGAGGTGCTCGGATTGACCATTATCTCGGATATGTGTATTCCGGAATCGCTTGAGCCGGCGAACATCAATGAAATTGTTGCGGCCTGTATGGGCGCCGAACCGAAACTGACAAGATTGATCAAGGAAGTGGTAGCGCAAATTTAGTTTTTGCTTTTTTTGAATGTTTTTCGCATATTATGATCTTATCCGAAATCTACCAATATTGATAATCGACAGTTGTGAAAGATATTCGAAAGGGAAAAATAATGAAAAAGAAAGATCTTAAGTATTTCAGAGGTTTAATACTTAAGAAGAAAGAAGATTTGTTTGTTGAGCTTGGATATCTTGAGAAAGCTTCTTTAAATTCGACGACAAAAGATCAATCGGGCGACCTTTCGTCCTATTCGTTTCATATGGCGGATCAGGGAACAGATACCATGGAGCGTGAAATGGCGTTTTCGCTTGCGTCCCGTGAGGGACGATACCTCCATCATTTGAATGAGGCGCTTGCACGAATCGAAAACGGAACCTACGGTAAATGCAGAACATGCGAACAGGATATTTCAAGAGAGCGGCTTGAGGCTGTTCCGCATGCGACCCAGTGCATTAAATGCAAAAATTCGGAAGAGAAAAAGAAGCGGGGGCTTTAGTGAAACAAAAACTGCTGCTCACCTTTTTGTTTGTTTTTGCAGTCGTATCCGATCAAATTTCGAAACATGTGATTTCCTCCCGGTTTGAACTCTATGAATCGAAACGTTTGATTGGAAATTTCCTCTACTTCCGATACATAAAAAATCCCGGAGTGGCATTCGGCATCACCCTTGGACATCCGGTTATCATGCTTACAATCACGGTTGCCATAGTTATCGTCCTCGGCATCCTATTCATAAAAGGAAATCTGTTTTCCGACAGTTTTCTCGGAAAAATCGCAATGGTGCTTGTCCTTGGCGGCGCGGTTGGAAATCTGATCGACCGTATCAGATTCCGAGAGGTTGTTGATTTCATCGATATGGGCATTGGCACATACCGCTGGCCTGTCTATAATGTCGCCGATATTTATGTCACCATTGGGATGATCATACTCATCTTTTTTTTTACTTTTCAGGAACCCTCGAACCGGGATACCGCATCTGTAACACCTGAATGATATGGTAGATTCAACCGACATCCGTACGTATACCACAGATAAGGATTCGTGCGGTATGCGCCTCGACGTATTTCTCGCCGAACAAACGGGATTATCCCGCTCACGTGTGAAAAACCTGATTGCCGGCGGTTATTCAGAGATAGTAGGCGGGAAAAAGCCGAAACCATCGTATCCGGTCGAGACTGGCGATATCATACGTATTACACTACACTCGACTGAGGAACCGGATTTCGCGTCCGAAAATATCCCGCTTGATATCGTATATGAAGATTCGCATCTGCTTGTTGTCAACAAACCAACCGGTATGGTCGTGCATCCCGGACGAGGGAATCTGTCCGGTACGCTGGCAGCCGGTTTGCTGTATCACTGTACGTCCCTGAACGGTGTCGGTGAAAAACTGCGGCCGGGTATTGTGCACCGGATCGATATGAATACCTCCGGACTTCTTGTAGTGGCGTTGACAAACGACATGCACGGTAAATTATCCGACATGATACGGCGGCACGAGATCGGCAGGATATACGCAGCGATAGTCTGGGGGCATCCTGCAGAGGATGACGGTAAAATTGATGCACCGCTCGGCAGACATCCCTCAAAAGGTACATTGCAGGCGGTGGTACCAGACGGCCGCCGCGCGGTAACGCATTACACTGTCACCGGGTGCTACGATTTCCTTTCGAAACTGCGGATAACACTCGATACCGGACGTACGCATCAGATACGTGTGCATCTCGCCCATATCGGGCACCACGTTTTCGGCGACCCACAGTATGGCGGCCGCGAGGAACGTCTTAAAGGATTTAGTCCCGATATTAGGCAAACAGCGAAAAAACTGCTGAACTCTATCGACCGTCAGGCGCTCCATGCCGAACGGCTCGAGTTCGATCATCCGGCGACTGGAGAACATCTGGCGTTCGATGCCCCTCTTCCGGCCGATATTGCAAGTATTCTCAAACTTCTCAGCGTATAAAATATTTAATAATCATCCTTTCCTCTTGACAATGAAGCACTTCCGACCTACTATTATGTATAAAATGTAATAGAGGTGTGTATGAAACCGTTTGTGTCTGTATTAAAAAGCCTGAAGAAAATAATATTTACCTCGAAATTCATACGGTTTGTCATCCGTAATCACAGATTTCGATGGGTCGCGGCATTGTCGGGCTTGATTATTCTGCTGGTTACAGCGATCAGCCAGCTTGAAAAAGCCGTCAATCAGTCTTTTGAATCGATATACGATATTTTTTACTTTGCGATTGTCACCATCAGCACTGTCGGATACGGTGATATTACACCGCAAAGTGTTATATCGAAAATACTGTCGGTGTTTCTTATCATAAGCGGCGTACTGTTAACGAGTTTTATGACCGCGACATTCGCGTCGATTTTCACCACATCGAGAATCAGGGAGGGAATGGGTTTGCAGAAAATTGATCTGGATAAACATATCATCATTTGCGGTTATAACGAGAATCTTGAAAGCGTGATAGAGGGTATTATCAGTTTTTCAGGCAAAATTATTCCCGACATCGTGCTTATTAATTCGCTGACCGAAACTGAGATCGCCGGAATCATGGAGGGATTTCCCGGTGTACCGCTTCATTATGTCTATGGCGATTATACCGCCGAGGCAACTCTCCAACGAGCGACCATTTCAAAAGTGTCCTCGGCGATTATTCTCGCCGATCCGGGTACTGATGGTCAAGAAAAGCCCGACGACCGAACCTTAATCGCAACGCTTGCTATAAAATCCATGTCGAAAGACACGCAAGTCTGCGCTGAACTGCTCGACGGGAAAAGTATCCCCCATTTAAGACGCGCCGGTGTTGATCAGGTCATTCTTTCAGGTGAATTCAGCGGATTTTTGCTGGCAAACGCGGTTCTTTCGCCGGGTATTCCGCAGGCGCTGAGGGAAATCATTAATATCCATGGCGGTTCGGATATTCAGCGGAGAAAAATTCCCCGCGAGTATAACGGAAAATCGTTCAGAAATCTTGCGTTGGATTTTATGGATAACCATGGTTATATTACTCTTGGCATCATTACCGAAAAAAAATCGTTCAACATGGAAAGCATGCTCGCCGGCGAATCGAGCGTAATCGACTCGTTCATCCGTAAAAAATTCGATGAGGCGGGTAGAAGTCTCGAAATCGAGTCTAAGGGCCGATTAACGGTACGGATCAATCCCGGGAAAGAATATATAATTTCCGAGGACGACTATGCGATCGTGATCACCTCTAAAAAGGAAGCGGAAAAGGTATGAGCGAGGTTAACATAAAACGGCTAAAGGATTTTGAGTCCATATTCAAGGGGTTGACCGACAAAGAGCTGAAACTGATTTCCGATATCATGAAATGGAAAGAGGTAAATACCGGGACAATCATTATCAACGAGGGTGAAACCGGCAATGAACTTTTTTTGCTCGAGGAAGGCGTCGTGGATGTGAATAAAACGCTGACTATTGTCACCTCGAAGAATGAATTTGGTACGAAAGAGCGATCGTTTATACGGCTGAGCGGCGAAAACCACTGCGCGTTCGGAGAAATGGCGCTGTTCGGCAACGGCGAACGTTCCGCGACAGTTAAAGCGGTCACGAAATGTAAACTGTATGTTCTCGAAAGCGGGGATTTTACTGATCTGTGTAAAGAATATCCCCAGATCGGATATACTGTTGTCACCAATATTGCGCTTATTCTTGCCGAACACCTCCGTAAGACCAATGACGACGTCGTCAAACTCACCACTGCTCTTTCTCTGGCGTTTTCCGGCTGATCGCATTCACTCGGTGGGTAAGATGTCGGAATCTCATATAAACTCAAGTGCGGCCGCCTTTCGTATATGTTGTTTGATAATCACGGAAAGATAAATATATTATTTCATTTTGAATATTTATTCTTTTTAGGTTGTATAGAATAGTGACAATGAACTTCCTGTAAGGAATACAATGAACGAACTTGCCGACAATGTTTTGATACAGCGATGCAAAATGCACGATAAGAACGCATACTGTGTGCTTGTAGAGCGTTATAAGAAGCAGGCTTACGGTTTTGCGTTTTCGTATCTCAAGAATGTCGACGATGCGTTCAATATTTCACAGGATTCGTTCATTCGGGCCTGGAACGCGATTCGTACGTTCGAAGAGGGACGGAGTTTCCGCTCGTGGCTTTTCAGTATCGTAAAAAATTTATCTCTGAATTTGATCCTGAAAAAGAAACGGCTGCGCGAAATATCGCTCGACAGCGCAATCGAGGAAAGCGGATTAGATATCGCCGGCAGTTCGGACGATCCGCTTGAAATGCTCGAAAAAAAAGAACAGCGCCGTCAGATCTGGCATGCTGTTATGGGGCTTAAGGACGAGTTTAGGGAGGTTATTATTCTGAAACATTTTAACGATCTGTCGTATAACGAAATTGCCGAAACTCTTGACATACCGGTCGGAACCGTAATGTCGAGACTGTATCATGCCAGGCTCTCGCTGAAAGAAAAATTGGTTCAGGCAGTTTAAAGGAGCTGATAGTTAATGACGTTTGAACACAACGAAATTGATGTAATGCGCTATATCGATCATGAGATGAGTACCGGCGAGCGTGCGTCGTTTGAAGCTCATCTCGAATCATGCGAAACGTGCAGATACCTGCTCAATGATATGTCTTCGCTCAAGGAGGTGACTGATTCTATGAAAATTGCGGATTTACCCGAAACCGTATGGGAAAAATACTGGGATGGCGTTTATAACAAACTGGAGCGGAGTATTGCATGGTTCCTGTTTATCCTCGGCTCGCTCATTGTGACCGGGTACGGTATTTATGAGGCTATCAAAGACCCGAGTCTTCGTAATCTCGCCGGGCTTGGAACGTTGATAATGGTAATCGGATTTGCGGTTCTCTTGCTTTCGGTTTTTCGTGAGAAACTAACGGTAAACAAAAAAGATCGTTATATATCGGAGGTAAAAAGATGATAGTCGTGTCCACTGATTTTGTACCCGGAAAAAAAATTACTGAGGCGCTTGGTGTCGTTCGCGGCAATACTATCCGCGCACGGCACATCGGCAAAGATATCCTTGCCGCACTAAAAAACATTGTCGGCGGGGAGATCGAGGAATACACAAAAATGGTCGCCGAATCCCGCGATCAGAGCATTGACCGTATGATCGAGGAGGCGGAAGGTCTCGGTGCGGACGCGATTGTCGGTGTACGCTTCATGACCGCGAGCATGATGCAGAGTGCCGCCGAGCTTCTCGCATACGGAACCGCGGTGAAACTCGAAGATGCGCCCGACGTTTGACAGTTTTGAATGTCGGCCGGTAGTTGTTATATTATACGCAGCATATTTATGGAACGGGCCGGACGGTCGCTTCCGCTTCGGCGGGGGAGGAAAGTCCGGGCACCAAAGGGCAGGGTGCCGGGTAACGCCCGGTGACCGGTTCGCCGGTTAAGGAAAGTGCAACAGAAAACATACCGCCCCGATATTTCGGGGTAAGGGTGAAAAGGCGGGGTAAGAGCCCACCGCCCGGGCGGCAACGTCCGGGGCAGTGTAAACCCCACCCGGTGCAAGGCCAAATAGGGGATAAGGCGCCGCTTGCGCCGCTATGAATCCCGGGTAGGCCGCTTGAGGAGACGGGTAACCGTCTCCCCAGATAAATGACCGTCCTTCCCCCTCCGGGGGAGACAGAACCCGGCTTATAGGCCCGTTCCGTATTTTAAAAAGCAAGGCACAAAGTTTTAAATGCAGGCACAAAGGCACAGAGTTAAAAGAAGGTACTAAGGAAAAGATGAAGCATGAAGTCAAAAAAGTGCATAAGGGTATAGAGTTTGAAGAATTATAAAGATTTGATTGTATGGCAGAAATCCATGCAGTTAGTTACTGAAAGCTATAAAGTTACTAAGAATTTCCCCAAAGAGGAAATATATGGTTTGACCATGCAAATTAGAAGAAGTGCCGTATCTATTCCAAGCAATATTGCAGAGGGGTACGGGCGTCAGTCTACAAATGATTATGTCCTTTTTTTGAAAATTGCATTAGGCTCAGTCTATGAACTCCAAACCCAATTCGAGATTGCCGGCAGCTTGATTGCGAAAATTAACAATCCCCAATAAACTTTGTGCCTGTTGCCTTTGTGCCTTTAATTATGAATCCAGTATCACAACAAAAGCTCTACTATCCAAAACTTCTCTACACCTTCCTCTTCGCCACAGGCTTCGGCATTGTCGAGGCAATGATCGTCGTCTATCTCCGTGAAATCTACTATCCCGGCGGATTCACATTTCCTCTGGTCGTTGTCCCGACGAAAATTATTGTGCTGGAACTCTGCCGCGAGACCGCCACCATTGTCATGCTTGTCTCGGTCGCGGCGCTGACTGCACGGCGGTTCTGGGAACGGTTTGGATGGTTTGTCATTGCGTTCGGGGTGTGGGATATTATCTATTATATATGGCTCAAAATCGCCATCGGCTGGCCGGAAACGCTATTCGATTGGGATATTCTGTTCCTCATCCCGCTGCCGTGGATCGGGCCGGTGATCGCGCCGGTTGCGATCTCGCTTGTCATGATCGGCACCGGGATTTCAATCACACACTTATTCCATACCGGCCATGAATTCAAACCGACTGCAAAGACCTGGATGCTTGCAGTGACCGGAACAATCATCTTTCTTTATTCGTTCATGCGTGATATCGACGCCGGCCTTCACAGCGCCATGCCAAAGCCGTACGGCTATCCGCTTTTACTTGTGGGTTTGATTCTTTATATCGCGGCGTTTATGGATTCGTATCGGAAGTGTAAATAAAGAACTGCCAAATAAAAACTTATACAAAAAAACGCCTCTCATTTCGAAAGGCGTTTTATGTTGTTGATATGTAAATGAAATCAATCTTCGAGCGACAGTTTCGCGCGGATGATTTCGAGTAAACCAGTGACTACTTCTTCCTCGACTTCGTTCTTCTCGGCGATATCGTGGGGAGATACGCCGTTTAGAAAAAGGGTAAGGACCTCGTTTTCGTCGTCGGAGAGTTTGTTGGAGCCGGATTCGCCGATGATGATGTTTTGCCTCTGATATTCGTCCTCGAACTTTTTCGCCGCTTTGTCATACTCGGCTATTTCCGCCTTCCAGTTTTCGTTATAAGGCTTCTCTCCGGTATTTTTGTTCTTTTTCGCGGTCACGTATCTCCTCTATAATCCGTTAAACCGATTCGACACTTGCCACGCCGGGAACTTTTTGTTTGACTGCGGTTTCGATACCGCGTTTCAGCGTCATTTGCGACATCGGGCAGCCGCCGCATGCGCCGGTTAGACGCACCTGGACAACATCACCGTCCATACCCACATATTCCACATCGCCGCCGTCCGCCTGAAGCATCGGTCTGATTTCATTGAGCGCTTTTTTGACATCTTCTTCCATTTTTTTATCCTTTCTTTTAAAATAATAAATACCTGAATTCTATATGGACATGATTTGGATAATTATACCCTCATCCTCCTAACTTCCCCCACATGCGGGAGAGTGAGAGCCATAATACCAACATCTGCCCCCTCTCCTTTTAAGGAGATGGAATGAAAAGGTGAGGTTATTTTATTTATTATTTTCTTATGTATAATATGTAAGTTATGTTAATTCTGTCTATTAAAAAACTTGAATACTGCGACGTATATCTTAAACGTCTGTTAACGCTTTTTGTTACATTTTATATTCGCCGGTGAACACCGTTTCCGCTGTGCCGGTCATATACAGTTCCTTATGATCCTCCCATTCGATAGTGAGATCGCCGCCGAGAAGGTGCACCATGACAGTGTCAAACGTATGGCCGTTCAGTATCGAGGCAACCGCCGAGGCTGTCGCGCCGGTGCCGCAGGCCATCGTTTCGCCGACACCGCGCTCCCACACACGCATGCGGATGTTGTTTTTGTCGAGTACCTGCACGAACTCGGCGTTAATACGATTCGGAAATAGTGGGTGATGCTCGATTCTCGGGCCGATGACTGCAAGGTCGACACTATCGACATCGTCCACAAAAGTAACACAATGCGGATTCCCCACATTCACCAATGTGACATTGTAAACTGTGCTATCCACATCGAGCGCCTCGTTCACAACCTGCTCGGTATCCTCGCCGGTCATGGGGATGGAATTCCGGTTGAGTACCGGTTCACCCATGGCTGTTCTGACATCGATGAATTTGCCATTAAGAAGGTTGACTTTTTGAGCATGCGGGCCTTTGAGACTTTCAGTGACAAATTCGGTTTTGTCGGTGAGGCCGTGCTCCACGACATACCGTGCAAGGCAACGGATGCCGTTGCCGCACATCTCGGCGACACTTCCGTCGCCGTTAATAACACCCATCCTGAAATCGTAACGGTTCGAGGGGCCAATAAGAATAAGGCCGTCTGCCCCCACACCGTAATGACGGTCGCACATTTTCGGCGCCAGCGCCTGCGGGTCGGGAACATCTTCCCTGAAAAGGTCGATAACGATATGATCGTTCCCAAGCCCCTGCATCTTCGTGAATTTCACAGTACTATTTCCTTATATGTCATGTACAGAATTAACAGAGTTAACAAGATTTTATAAAATAATCCTGTTAATCCTGTTTATTAACTTATTTTTTCGGTTCGATAATCTCCATACCCCCCATAAATGGTCGCAGCACCTCGGGAACAACCACCGAGCCATCCTTTTGCTGGTTGCATTCGAGGATCGAGATAAGGATTCGCGGAGTTGCGACGAATGTGTTGTTGAGCGTATGGCAGTAATGTATGTTCCCCTCAGAATCGCGGTATCTCAGTTTCAGGCGACGTGCCTGAAAATCGAAGAATTTGCTGGAGGAATGCGTTTCGCCGTAACTATCACGGGAGGGCATCCAGCATTCGATATCGTATTTTCTTTTCTGCGGCTGACCGAGATCGCCGGAGCATACCAGCACTACACGGTAGGGAAGTCCCAAGTTTTTCACCAGGTTCTCGGAGTTTTCGGTAATGAAATCGTGCTTCTGCCGCGATATTTCCTCGTCATTTTTGCACACGATCACCTGTTCGACCTTCTGAAACTGGTGAATTCGGTACAGCCCTTTGGTGTCTTTGCCGTAGGTACCTGCCTCGCGGCGGTAACAGGGAGAGATACCGCAGTAGTGTTTCGGCAGATCCTTCTCGTCGAGAATCTCATCGTAATGATACGATGTCACCGGAACCTCCGCGGTGCCGATAAGATACAACTCGTCCTTTTCGCAGGTGTATGCCTGCTCCTCGCCGCCGGGGAAATACGCTGTACCGTACATGGCGATATCTTTCACCAGATGCGGCACGATCATAGGTGTAAATCCAAGTTCGGTCATTTTGCTTAGCGCATACATAAGCACGCCGTACTCGAGAAGCACACCCTCATTCTTGAGAATATAGGACCGCGCGCCGGCAAGTTTCACACCTCGCGGAATATCGATAATGTCGAGCATTTCGCCGAGCGCGACATGGTCGCGGGGCTCGAAATCGAATGACGGCAGATCGCCAACCTTTCGCAGCTCGAGGTTTTCGGTATCGTCCTTGCCCTCGGGCACATCGTCGTCCGGCGGATTAGGTACCAGAAGCATGAGATGGTCAAACTCAGCGATAACCTCCTCAAGTTTCGCGTCCAGATCCTTGATGCTTTTCGAAACGGATTTCATATTGGCGATAGCCGCGGATTTTTCGTTACCGGAAAGCTTTGCGATCTGCTGACTCGCCTGGTTCTTTTCCGCTTTCAGCGATTCGGATTCCTGAAGCAGCGTACGGCGCTCCTCATCGATCTCGAGCAAACGGTCGATATCGACATCCATTTTCTTCTTACGGGCGCCTTCCTTGACAAGGTCGGCATTCTCTCTGATATATCGTATATCAAGCATGTATGCATCCAAACGGTTCGGCAGCCTGGAGCATATTCTCCGGGCGTACCAGTTCACATAGTAATGGGATAACCGGTGACAGTCCGGTTATCGGATCGAATAGAACGCGTTCCGCCCCGCATATTCGGCTGTATCGCCGAGAATATCCTCGATCCGCAGTAACTGGTTGTATTTCGCGATTCTGTCAGAGCGGCTGGCGGAACCGGTTTTGATCTGTCCGGTATTGGCAGCAACAACGATATCGGCGATGGTCGCATCCTCGGTCTCGCCCGAACGGTGCGAAACAACCGCGGTGAATCCGGCTTTCTTGGCCATATCGATAGCGTCGAACGACTCGGTGATCGTACCGATCTGATTAACCTTAACCAGAATCGCATTGGCTGCTTTGGTTTCGATTCCCTTTTTCAGGAATTTGGTGTTGGTTACAAACAGGTCGTCGCCGACAATCTGGATTTTGCCGCCGAGTTTCTCTGTCATCAGCCGGAAACCGTCCCAGTCGTTCTCGTCATGCGTATCCTCGATGGAAATAATCGGGTATTTATCGACCAGATTGGCATAAAAGTCGACCATCTCCTCGCTCGAGAGTTCACGATTTCCCTCGCCGGCAAGGATGTATTTTCCTTTTTCTTTGTCGAAAAACGAGCTTGCCGCGGGGTCAAGCGCGATCATTATATCGTCCTCGGGTTTGTATTTCGCTTTTTCGACCGCCTCAATAATAACCTGAAGCGCTTCCTCGTTTGATTTCAGGTCCGGTGCGAAACCGCCCTCGTCGCCGACCGCGGTATTGTAGCCCTTGGCCTTGAGCACGCTTTTCAGCGAATGGAACACCTCGGCGCCCATCCGAAGCGCCTCGCGAAATGTAGGTGCGCCCACCGGCATAATCATGAATTCCTGAAGGTCCACATTATTGTCGGCATGCATGCCGCCGTTGATAATATTCATCATCGGTGTCGGCAGCAGATGAGCGTGAACGCCGCCGAGATACTGATACAGAGGAAGATCGAACGCTTCCGCAGAGGCCCGTGCGCACGCCATCGAAACGCCGAGAATTGCATTTGCGCCGAGTTTCGATTTGTTCGGAGTATCGTCAAGCTCGATAAGCGTCCTGTCGATTGAAAGCTGATCGGAGGCGTCCATCAGTTCGATTTCCGGCGCGATGATCTCATTAACATTCTCCACCGCCTGAAGTACACCCTTACCGTTGTATCTGTCCGGATCGTTGTCGCGAAGTTCGGTGGCCTCGTTCTCACCAGTTGATGCGCCGGAGGGAACCAGCGCCCGTCCGACTGCGCCGCATTCGAGCATAACCTCGACCTCGACCGTCGGATTACCCCGTGAGTCGAGGATTTCGCGTCCTTCTATCTGCATGATTGCTGTCATTGTGTGTCTCCTTCTTCAAATTGTTGTGATATATGAATAATTAATTAAACGTTTTCACCGGATAAATGCAAGTAAAACGGCCGGAACCGCTCTATGTGCCCTCAGTCAAGCTCCCGTGCGGCAAGGTCATCGTACGTCTCGCGTTTCGCAACCAGTTTGATCGAATCGCGGTCTGCAAGAATCTCCGCTGCCCGGGGCCGCGAGTTGTAATTGGACGACATCGACATACCATAGGCTCCCGTGCTCAGCACCGCAAGATAATCGCCCTCTACGGGTATCTGAATCTCGCGGTCCTTTGCGATGAAATCGCTGGATTCGCAGATAGGGCCGACAATATCGACAACTTTCGATTCCGATTTCCGCTCGATCACCGGAATGACACCGTGAAACGACTGGTACAGCGACGGCCGTGCGATGTCATTCATTCCGGCGTCAACCACCACGAATGTTTTGTCCATGTTTTCTTTGATATAGAGTACTTTCGTTAGCAGCACACCCGCATTGCCGACCATCGACCGTCCCGGTTCGATAATCAGTTTCAGCCCCGTCTTATTGAACAGCGGGCAGATCATCTCGGCCCATTCCCGCGGATCGGGAGGAACCTCGGCGTCGTATTTAATACCGAGTCCGCCGCCGATATCCACAATTCTCAGATCGATTCCGAGCGACCTTATCTCTTCAATCAGATCAATCAGCCGTTCCGCCGCCTCCTGAAACGGCGACAGGTCGATAAGCTGGCTACCGATATGGGCGTCGATACCGATCACCTCGATATTGTCGAGAGCCGCCGCCTCTTTGTACATCCTGAAAACATCCTTATGGGGAATGCCGAATTTGTTCGATTTGAGGCCGGTTGAGATGTACGGATGCGTTTTCGGATTCACATCTGGATTGACCCGGAACGATATGGGCGCAATTTTACCCATTTCGCCGGCGATACGGTCGATTATGTGAAGCTCCGATTCCGACTCCACATTGAACATGAGAATGCCGGATTCGAGCGCGTATTCGATCTCCTCCGCGGTCTTGCCCACGCCCGAATATACGATACGTTCCGGCGGCATACCCGCCCTGAGCGCACGGTACAGCTCGCCGCCGGAAACGATATCCGCGCCGAGGCCGTTCTCCGCCATAATGGTGAGCAGCGCCGCGTTGGAATTCGCTTTGACCGAATAGCAGGTTAGGTGGTCGCAGCCTATAAAAGCGCCGTCGATGGATTCGATGTGACGTTCCAGAGTCGCCCGCGAATACACGAACAGCGGGGTACCGTACTCCGCAGCAATCTTGCTCAGCGGCACATCCTCGGCATACAGCTCGCCGTCCTTATAGTTGAACCAGTTCATGGTTTACTCCGCATTTTCATAAAAAGACTTAAATAGACATGATTTACAGAATTTTCCCTCACCCTCCTAACTCCACTCCCGCACGCGGGCGGGGGAGAGCCATATTACCCATCATTTCATTCCCTCTCCTTTTAAGGAGAGGGAATGAAAGGGTGAGGTTATAATCAATATCGTTAGAAAACTTTTATAGAAAGAATTAACAGAATTATATTTTATGCTTTTTTTTAATCTTGTCAATCATGTTAATCCTGCCGAAATATGTAAATTCTGTAAATTATGTCTATTAATTGTTTGTCATAATTACGGCAACTGCACTTTCGCGATACGCTCGACAGCCTCCTCGAGCCGTTCTTTCGAGGTCGTCGTAGTCATCCTGATATAGCCCTCGCCGAGCTTTCCGAATCCAACGCCCGGGGTGGTCACTACCGCGGCCTCCTTAATCAGCAGTGCAGTCATTTCAGTCGAACTGAGCTTTCCGCCGGGAATCGGAATCCATACATAGAATGTCCCTTTCGGTTTCTCAACATCCCAGCCGATCCTGTTCAACCCGCCGACAAGCACATCCGCGCGTTCGCTGAATGTCCGTGTGTTTTCGGCGACACAGTCCTGATTCGATTCAAGCGCCGTGATGCCCGCTTGCTGAACCGCCTGAAACGCGCCAGAGTCCACATTGGTCTTGACACTCCCCAGCGCGCCGACAAGCTCCGCATTGCCCACCGCCGCGGCGATGCGCCAGCCGGTCATGTTGTAGGTCTTGGACAGGCTGTACAGCTCCATGCCGACCTCCATCGCGCCGGGCGTCTCAAGAAACGACGGCGCACGGTAGCCGTCGAACGTCATATCCGCATACGCCGCGTCATGCACTACGACGATATTATATTCATTGGCAAAATCCACAACTTTTGCGAAGAAATCGCTTTCGCAGGTCGCCGCGGTCGGGTTATTCGGATAGTTCAGGAACATCATTTTCGCCTTCGCGGCAACATCCGCGGGGATGCTGTCGAGATCGGGGAGAAAGCCGTTTTCGCCGAGAAGCGGCATATAATACGGTTCGCCGCCCGCGAAGATTGTACCTGCGGTATACACCGGATAGCCAGGGTCGGGCACAAGGACAGTATCGCCCGGATTCACAAACGCCAACGGCAGGTGACAGACACCCTCCTTGGAGCCGATGAGTGTGTTAACCTCAGTCTTCGGATCAACCTCGACACCGTGGCTGCGCTTGTAATACCCGGCGATACTCTCGCGGAACGACAACATGCCGACATAGGACGGATACTGGTGATTCGCCGGATCGGCCGCGGCTTTCTGCAGCGCCTCCACAATGTGCGGCGGCGTGGGTAAGTCGGGGTCTCCGACACCGAGCGAGATAACGTCCTTTCCGGCCTCAATCGCCTCCTGTTTCATTTTGTCGATGGACGCGAACAGGTAGGGGGGAAGCTTCTGCAGCCGTTCTGCGAGTGTGATATCTAACGCCATGGATTGTCTGCCTTTCTCTCTATGGATTCTGCGTGTTGTATTCGGTTAAACATAAGAATTTTAAATATAATAAAAACCGGCGTGTTAGACAAT
>CAZCDQ010000010.1:35766-37083 GCA_964497605.1 uncultured bacterium | reverse complement strand
AGAGGGAATGAAAGGGTGAGGTCGTTTTGTATTTCTGTGGTTTCCCGGATATCAAACTTATTTAACCGGATAGCCGGCAAAGTTAATTCTGCCAGACGGTATAACCCCGATTCCGCAAAAGGTCGGCAAGATAAAGTTCCATTTCCATTGCATCATTTTTAGCGCGGATCGGATTGTATTTTTCATATAAATGCGGCAGCAGTCCGATGCCGTATCTATACACGACGCCTGACGACAGTTTATAGCCTTTTTTGCCCGGTTTACCGGACATATGTTGTTTGAACCGTTCTTGCGGTGTTTTCGAGGTGTACCCGACATACACGGCGGGTTTGTCGGGATTACGGCGGGGATTTGCATTTTTAGCTTTTGCCGTTTCACAGAATTCTTTATCCAGTTCGATGACATACACGTGATAGCTCATACGGCAGGATTTCCCGGTAGAGAGGTTCATACTATATTTCGACATTTATGGTATTCATATTGCCTCGCGGTTGGACATAGTATTGTCTCATCCGTTTGTTGAAATAAATGATGTATACAATATTCATTATTGTTTATCGCAAGATATTGGATTTAAAAAAATTGTCAAGATTATATTCGCGGAGTTTTTATCAGCCAGTCACAGGATGTTCAATCGTATTTTTTAAAAAACCTTAGAGATAAATATGTCCTATTTAAAGAAATTGAGTGAGCAGATTACGTAAGAAAATACTGTTTTTCTGATTTCAGCAGCGGGAAATATAGGCGATGTTGCGGAGACAGTTCGAACGCTTACATACAGGGATCGACACACTCTCCTTATCACTAAGCACATCCCAGGTTTTTACCGGCAGGGTGTCCCATTTGCGTTTTCATTGAATTCTTTTTTTGGGTAGCATATTCACTGTTTATGCCATGACCGTTTGAGCGTTCTTGACTATTCTGCAATATTTCATTACTTTTTCATCAAAGGCGGATATGTAATCGGCACAACGTATATATAAGGAGCGGCCATGTCAGGAAATACCGTAAGATTCATTGGATTTTTCGTACTCGTCACAATGCTGGTTTTGGCAGTACCGATAGAATCGGCCGCGCAAACCCATCAAAATGATATTGCTGCGGCGATGAAAAAAGCCTCGGATTTTATGATGAACACGGTATCAAACCGCGGAGGATTCCTCTGGAGCTACAGCGCAGATCTCTCGGAACAGTGGGGCGAAATTCCTGCCCGCAAATCGATGGTATGGGTGCAGGACCCCGGTACGGTCGGAGTGGGGCGGATGTTTTTAAGGGCATATGAGGTTACCGGTGATCCTGAATATCTCGCCTGTGCAG
>CAZCDQ010000010.1:0-35756 GCA_964497605.1 uncultured bacterium | reverse complement strand
GGCAAATACTCTGATATGGGGACAGCATCCCGCGGGCGGGTGGCATTATTTCATTGATTTCGATCCCTCCGGTATCGAACGCTGGTACGATGAGGTTGCCGAACACTGCTGGGGCTGGGAGGAATATTACCATTATTACGGTAACTGCACGTTCGACGATAATGTGACCACCGGTGTGACCGATTTCCTTCTCGACCTGTATATGACCACGCTCAAGCCGGAATACCGGGCGCCGCTCGATAAGGCGCTGAATTTTATCCTCGAAGCGCAATATCCAAATGGCGGCTGGCCCCAGCGGTATCCGCTGAGCAATGAGTATCCTCATGACGGCCATCCCGATTACACACCGTATTATACGTTCAATGACGGAGTCATCACCGACAATGTCCATCTGCTTCTGAAAGCTTACGAAACGCTTGGGCTGGAGAAATACCGTGAAGCAGCCCATCGCGGTATGGATTTCACCATGATATCGCAGTATGTTAATCATGATGGCGCTTTTCAGGCGGGATGGGGCGCTCAGCACGATATGAATCTTATTCCCGCTGCGGCGCGTTCCTACGAACCGGCGGCGATCTCACCGGGATATACACTTACCGCCATCCGCGATCTCGAGGAATTTTATATGATCACCGGCAACCGTAAATATCTGACGCCTATTCAGGACGCGATTACGTGGCTTGAACAGTCGTATCTTCCGGAAAGCCACAAGTCCAGTGACAGAATCACCCATGCCACATTCTACGAGCTCGGCACAAACAAACCGCTCTATGCGCACCGTGAGGGAACATCCATCGAGACAGGACGGTACTGGATCGATTACGAGCCGAAAAACTTCCCCGGTCACTATGGCATGCAGCGGAGTGTGAATATGGAAGCGGTGAAACGTGAATTCGCCCGTGTGAGCGCCCTTTCACCGGAGGAGGCGATGACCGAATATGAGACGCGCCGCACTGCTGTACGGCGGCCTCCAAATGTAGACAGGGACGAAATCGCCGGAATCGTATCCGCTCTCGATGCCCGCGGCTCATGGATAACCGAGCTTGCGATCCCGGATTATAACGATCTGGTCAACAATCCGCGGCGGACTCTGGACGGCATCTCGACCCGTGAATTCATCGCGAATATGAACCGGCTGATCGATTTTCTGGAGGTTTTGGATAAAAATTGACATTTATAAAGTGGATAATTAACTTATGTTAACTCATGACATATTGATTAACTTGTGTTAATATGGATAAGAACGTTAACGTTTATATAGGAAATATAATGAAAAACAAAAAGTATATCACAATTCCCGAATTGGCGAAGCTTTTAGGGGTGAGCCGTATAGCTGTCTACAATCGTGTAAAAAAAGGGCAAATTCACGCTGAAAAAGTCGGAAAAACATATATTATAACCGACGATACAATACGTGATATTCTTGGGAAAGACATGACTGTAAATGACAAAAAAATTATCGAAGCCGCCGTTAAAAAAACGGTTGAAGAATACGGCGAAGTTTTACAGATGCTGGGGAAAGAGTAGTGAAAATCATCACGGTCGCGGATATTGAATACATAGCTTTTCGTTATGCAAAAGAGCAATATTCGTATAACGAGCCAATTCCTGATTTCTCGAATCGTTATCCTAACATATTGGAAAGTTGTGTATTAACGCCGTTCCAAAGTTATGCGGGAAAGGATTTATATCCATCTCTTGTATCAAAAGCAAGTATTCTGTTTTATCTCATGATAAAAAACCATCCGTTCCAAAACGGGAATAAAAGGATCGCAATAACATCGCTAATGACATTCCTCTATATAAACGGAAAATGGTTAAAAGCGGACACTCAGGAATTGTATAATTTTACTGTCTGGGTTGCGCAGAGTCCGGCTGAATTCAAAGATCAAGTAGTCAAAGCGATTGAAATATTTATTCGCAAACGTTTTGTTGAATAGTCCCCGCTAATAGTAATATTATTTCCCGCTCATCCTTGATATACTCACCCCTGCTACAATTACCGCAAACCCGATGATCTGCACAAGCGTTATCCGCTCGTTTCTGATGAGTTGTGCCAGTATCACAGTGAACACCGGCTCGAGATAGATGTAGATGCCGGAGTGAGACGGTCCAATTCTATGAACAGCAGAGAAATAGAGAGTGTTAGCAATATAAAGCGAAACAACCGCGGCAAATCCAAGATTGAACCAGTTCACCGCAGTGACTGCGCCCCAATCCTGCCTGCTGAACTCGAACATTATCAGCGGGATATGATAGATCGAGGTGAAAAGGAATATCCACGCTGTCGTAACCATCGGCGAATACAACCGCATGTATTTTTCACCGTAGACCGCATATATACCCCACGACAGGCAGGATAACGATACCAGTATAACCCCGATACCGAAAGATAATTCCTCAGGTTTTATGCTCATGATAATAACGCCGGCTAATCCGACAATAATTCCCGTAATCAGGGGGATATCAGGCTTTTCGACACCGGCCGCGAAAGCAATGACAAGGATAGCAAGCGGTACCGCAGCCATGATAATGCCGGTATTCGCGGCAGTTGTCCGCGCAAGCCCGAGGTGGAATAAAAGAATGAACAGGAACATGCCGAAAAACGATACTGCGGCAAATCCCGGGATGTCTTCCCGTCTCACCGTTATGTCCGCACCGGATATTTTAATTGTTGCAAACAAGAGCGCGGTCGCAATAGGAAACCTGATCCCGTTGAAGATGTTCACGCGGAAGCTTTCCGGGGTTGTGCCGAACGCATTCTTGGTCAGCACAGTGCCCGCCGCCCAGAGAAAGCAGGCGGTGACCATGAAAATGTCGGCCCGGAGTGTGAATGGTTTTCTAAGCATCATAGAAATGGTGTGTATTATGTGTGATGGTTCATTTCCTGCGTTCGAACGGGAATTTTAGCGATGAATATGCCGGTAACGATAAAAATGAATCCGAAAAATTGTATCATCCCAATCGATTCCCCGCGAAGCAAAACCGCAAACATGAGCGTAAAAACCGGAGTCAGATTCGTGTATATCCCCGTTTTTGCCGGGCCGATTTTTGCGACAGAATAGTAAAATAACGAATAACCGGTATACAGTGAAAGTATCGCTGACATTACGACATACAAGATATGAATATCCGCAAGCGTGTGCCAGTTCTGGGACGGGAGCTGGTAAACCGCCAGTGGAATCTGAAACACGGAACCGAACAGAACTACCCACGCGGTGACTGATAGCGGTGAATGCCGGTCGAGCACCGGCTTGCTGAAAACCGCATAGATCGCCCAACAGACCAGTCCGGTGAAAAAGAGCAGCGAGCCTTTGTCAAGCGTGAAATTCCCACCCTTGAATAAAATCAAAATCAGACCGATGAAACCGAAGATTCCTCCGGCATAGATGAAAACGGTCGGCCGCTCGATCCCGGTGACAAGCGAAATGATCACGATAAGAAGCGGTGCGACAGAATAAAGCATACCGATATTTGCCGAATCAGTCATCGTCTGCCCGTTCATGTATAATATCTGATAGACGAATATGCCAACAAACGCCAACAGTGCGGTTGTCGCCAAATCACGGCCGCCGATCAGTATCTTTTGGCCGGTTAATAGTGCGGTCGCGAATAAGAGAATAGCCGCTGCGGGGAAGCGGATGATATTATAAATGAAAATGCGGAACTGGTCGGGATTGCTGCCGGTCGCGGATTTTGTTATTACAAAATTAAGCCCCCAGCAGAGAGTAGCAGCGACCATTGCGATATCGGCGAATGAAAACAGTTTTTTGTTATTCGGGTGTTTCACCTTGAAACTTTCGTGTTCGGTGGTGCAGGATATAATGTTCTAATAACAAACAAATATACTTTCCGGATACGGTGTTCTGCAAGTTATTCCGCACAACAGCGATATAATCGTTTATTGATAGAAATAAATATGGCGTTTCATCTGCCGCATACATTATCTTACCGGTATGAATACGGCAGACATAAAGAATGTTCCGGTCGAAATCATCGCTCATCGCGGCGCGTCGTTCATCGCTCCCGAAAATACGATGTCCTCGGTTAGGCTTGCGTGGGAGTCGGGTGCGGACGGTGTCGAGGTCGATATCCGTCTCAGTGCGGACGGCAAAGTCGTTCTCATGCACGATCCTGATACAACCAGGACGACCGGGCAGTCGTACACGGTTTCTGAAACAACCGCGGCAATCTTACGGACACTCGATGCCGGAGCTATGAAACCAGAGGTTTTCACCGGAGAGCGTATCCCTTTTCTTGAGGAGGTTGTTTCTGAAATTCCCAGCTATGGAAGACTATATATCGAAATAAAATGCGGTGGTGAATTTATTTTTCCGCTCCAAACGGTCATTGACGCATGCGGAAAACGCAGACGGATCGCATTCAAAAGCTTTGACATCGAAACGTTATCCGAAACGGCGAAAAATTTTCGTGATATTCCCTGCTGCTGGCTCATCGAACGAATTCCTAAAAACACTGAGCATGACCGGCCGGAACATATCCGCCGATTTATCGAAGCAGCGCTCGATCGAGGTTTCAACGGTATGAGTGTGAACAGCTCCGGCTTGACAACGCTATTTGTCGAAATGGCAATTGACGCGGGGCTTCGTTTGTTTGCGTGGACAGTCAATGAACCGCAGGATGCGAAACGGCTTATGTCGTCCGGTGTGCACGGCCTGGTGACCGACCGTCCCGGCTGGCTGCGGGAAATGCTTGAAACAGAATAGTATACAGTAAAGTAGCATATAATAGAATATACAAAATGGCTCTATGGGACTGTCATACGTTTCATGTATTGACCGCTTGTAATTATCGTTCCGATGTATTACATTAAATCATGATAATACCGATATGTCAGTTAAAAACAATATTCACTTTCTCAATGTACAGGAGAATATCATGAAAAAAGCACTTCTCATCGTATGTGTTGCCTTGCTTGCGGTCTCAGTCGTCTGGGCGCAGGAGCCGTATCCGTTCCGTGCGCTCGATCCCCGTCAGTTCGACCCAGAGGTCGATCCGGACGTGGATATGTTCATTAATCACTGGTCGAATTCCGTTCCGCGGGTCATGTTCCGTCACATGGTCTTCCGCGACGTTCTTCTGCCGCTCGAGGGCCCCGATCACCTTCACCCGACCATAAAAGGTTCGGTTTTGCTGGAGCAGGATGCCATCAGCTACGCGACTCTTGAGCCGGGCGCAACCGCAAATGGCCGTGCAAGCGATGGACAGCAGCATGTATTTTATGTTTCCGGCGGTGAAGGAACGTTGTCAGCAAAAGGGAAATCGTATGATATCAAAGAGGGGAACGGTTTTATTCTTACAGCCGAATTTGATTTCGAGATGACCTGTACGGGCGATATGCTGACATTCTATGTCGTTACCGAACGTCTTGCATCCGATTTTGAGGCGAATAAAGACCTGGTGGTTACCAACCGGTTCGAACGTAATAAGGGCACCGGCGCGCACTGGGCTCATATCGGCAACGGTTTTATCGGCCGTGGCGATGGGATGGCGAATTACGGCGGATTGAATTTGGTTACCATCGATGCCCGGACTATCCCGCATCCTCACAGCCACAACGAGGGGATCGAAGAATGCTGGATTATGGTCAAAGGCGACACCATGCTGCTTCTCGGTAAACAGCTCAGGGACTGCAGGGCGGGAACGATATACAAAATCCCCGCAAATGGTCTGACCGCTCATACCAATATCAATACCGGTGATAAACCGGTGCAGATGATCCACATGATGAAAAGCGTCCGCGGCGAGGCAAAAGAATACTCTCGACTCGATCCCGCGATGTACGATCCGGCGGTCGACCCCGATATCGACATGTTCATGGGCAACTGGTGCAACTCCATGCCGCGGCTCATGCATGGCAACATGGTGTTCCGCGACATGCTCACCGCGCTCGAGGGACCGGATGATCTTCACCCGACGCGACGCGGCGCATGCCTGACCTATTCCGAGGCGGTCAGCTATGTCACCATCGAGCCAGACGCACCGGCACGGCCGAGAAAAGGAGAACTTGACGGCGTTCAGCAGGTATTCACGGTAAATTCCGGAACCGGCGTCATTAAATCCGGCGCATTAACGTATAACTTATCGGAAGACATGTCGTTCATCATCACCCCCGGGCTGGATTTCGAACTGGTCAACACCGGGGACGATTATATGTCGTTCTACGTTGTGACTGAAAAACTACCAGCCGGTTTCACACCGAATAGGACGCTCAAAGTTGTCGACAACCACGGAGCGCCGCCGTTCATGTCGGTTCACTGGGCAAATATCGACCGCCCGATGATCTCGAGCGATGACGGTATGGCGCAATACGGCGGATTTACCCGTGTGAAACTGGATGCAAAAACCATGGCACAGCCGCACAGCCACGAGGCTGGTGTCGAGGAAATCTGGATTGCCACCGAGGGCGATATCGAACTGATGTTCGGGAAACAGCTCAGACGGCTTTCGGTCGGTACGGCGTATCGTATCCCCTCGACCGGGAAAACAGCACATTCAAATATCAACACCACCGATGAAATGATCAAGCTCATACATATGATGAAAGTGCCGAGATAAAAGCGTAACAGCTTATTTTTAAATTCTGCGGGCAGATTACTTCGACGGTTTCTGCCCGTTCATGAATCGTAAAGAACCGGTTATACATGACAGAAAATCCCGTTTTATCCGGCGTGTTGCCGGTGCTTCACATGCCGTATCACGACGATTTCACCATCGATTATGGTACTTTGCACCGCGAGATCGATTATCTGTTCAATGCCGGGGCGGACGGTATCGTACTGGCGCTGGCCTCGGAACTTCTGCGGCTCAACCGTTTCGAGCGGTTGGAGCTGACTTCAAAACTGCCGATGATGGCGGACGGCCGCGGCACGGTGACAATCTCAGTCGGTGCTGAGACCTCACATGAGGCGGCGTTTTATGCCGAGGCAGCGGAACAAGCCGGCGCAAAAGCGGTTATGGCGATTCCGCCGTTGACAACATCGGTATCGGCTGCTAAAAAACTCGAGTATTATAAAACAATATTCCATGCGGTATCGATTCCCGTGGTGGTACAGGACGCCAGCGGTTATATGGGCGGCGAAAAGCTGTCTTCGGAACTTCTTGCACAGTTACGCAACGAACTGGGTCCGCGTATCTATTTCAAACCGGAGGGGGTACCGGTCGGTCAAACCATCTCGGCGCTACAGTCGAAAATGAACGGAAACGTGTTCATTCTTGAGGGCAGCGGGGGATACATGCTCATCGATAATTACCGCCGTGGTGTGACCGGAACTATGCCGGGCTCGGACCTTATTCATGGGATCGTCGGTATCTGGAAAGCCCTTGAGGCCGGTAACGACGACCGTGCGTATGAACTATACTTCCCGCTTGCGGCGATTGTTATTCTTCAGTTACCCTCGCTCGATGCGTTCCTTGCAATCGAGAAATACCTGCTTTTGAAACAAGGCGTATTCAAAAACCGTCTCGTTCGCCAGCCGTCCGCATATGATCTCGATGCTCACACAGCCGAGGAGGTTGACCGTCTTTACAACCGGTACCGCGCAGTTCTTGGGAAATAGCCGATCCCCGAATTGCTTTCACTTCACCAGTGTCATCGCGCCCGACTTCACTGTGCCGCCAGCTTCGAACCGGTAAAGATACACGCCTGAGGGGAGGCCGCCAGCGTCGAATATCGCCGAATGCTCGCCCATCGAAACGTATCTGTCTACAAGCGAAGCGACTTTGCGGCCGGTTGAGGAGTAGACACTCAGTGTGACATGCGTGGGCTGTGAGACCGTGTATGTGAGCGTTGTCGCGGGGTTGAACGGATTGGGATAAGCGGCGATTTTGCATGAGAAAGTGGAGGGCTGTTCGGCGGCAACCGGAATACCGTCTTCCCAAACAAGGAGTTTGGACGTATCGATTTTTACGATACCCTCCCGAAAGCCCACCCAGACCGTTCCGTCGGGTGTAACCGCCATATCGGAGGAGTGCAGCGAATCGTTTGAGGCCAGTTCCTGCCGAAGTTGGTTATCTATGTCATCGACATAAAAATATGTCCATTTATCGTCTTTATGGCATCCGAGTAGTGATTCAGGTTGTCCGAAATAACCATACCATAATTCTCCTTTTACGACGGAAACGGGAATGGCCTGGTCAATATCTTCGAATATCGGCATCCATGTATCGTCGAAATGCAGATACAGCGTATTCGAGCACGTTACATATATATATCCGCTTTTATCCTGTATTATCCATTGAACGTCCGGCCCGTAAAAAATTGAATACGGCAGTCCGTTGCTGCCGGTATAATGATAGAATGCCGTACCGTCAAAGTACGATGTGCCGACAGGGCAATCGTCCCGAAAACATTGGGATGAGTCGAAGAAGTTGTTATAAACAATCCAGACGCCGCCGTCCGTTGTGGCGGTAATACGCGAGATATAATTCTGGAGAAATCCCTCAAGATAGAATTCCATTTCCAGACCATCGAATTTCGCGAGATAATAGTAGCCCGAATAGTATCCCGCAATCCACAAAAGGCCGTTTGTGCCGGCCGATATGTCGATGATATTTCCCGAAAGTTCCTGCGCCTCGGCATAATATGTCCATTCCGTGCCGTCGAAACTGGATAGTTTCCCGTCATCAGCAAACCACACATCGCCGTCGGGCGAAGCTGAAACCGTTGACGCCCCGCCGGAAATTTCAGTAAAATCCTCCCAGCTTGTGCCGTTATGACGATATACGCCCCCGCCGGAACAGACCCAGAGCATACCGTCGCTATCGACATCCATGAAGTCGTTCAGAGAACAATCCAGTGGATTCCCGAATATTTCAGTGAAAATTTCATATTCTTCACCCGCCGATACAATTATGGGCAAAAAGATTAATAATAGTAAAATAACAGCCGCGGTTCGCATTTTATTTGTCCCCCAAATTGAATTTCAATCGTGAAAGAAAAAATCCATAATACAATAACACAAATATATAGAACAAGTCAAGCGAGAAAAAAATCATTACTAATATTTTTATTCTGCACTCTCTACATTTTCTGTGTTGAAATTTTTCCGTTTCCCTTTTTCCTTTTAAAAAAGGAGTCAGGGGGGTGAATTTGTGCAGACACAGGGGTCTGCTCTCTCAGTATCACTCTGCATTATCTATGATGAATATCACTTTGTGTTTTTTTATACTATTTGATTATTCCGATTTTTTTATTATTATACATTTTTGAAAGGGCATTATGAAACAGTTCTGCATATCGATTATACTCATTCTGCTTGGTGTGCCGAGTTTTGTCTTTGCGCAGCCCGATGAGATATCCTCAACTATCGAGGGCGGGAGAGGACTCATGTATATGCAGTCAGCGCGGACATATGGCAAAGGTTCGCTGATTACCGGTGTCAAAGGGCTTGTTCTGAGCCGGGAATTGCCGATAACAGATGAGTCCGGTTTCTCCAAGAATCAACTGAGCTATCCAGTCGTGATCGGCCTACCGGTAACATTCGGCCTGACCGACGAAGTTGATGTCACCGCCGGGATATATGGTTTCAACGATGCAAGGACATTCGAAAATCCCAGCGATGTTACAGCCGGATATGGCAGCCCGGTCAGCGGGTTCGGTTCGGCACGGCTCGGGGCGAAAATAAGGATGCCGCTAAGTATGGAATCACGCATCCAAATCGCTGGGAAATTCGCCGCACTTATTGATACATCCCGTGAACAGATCGACGGTATGAATTACCGATGGTCGCGCATAGGGACTGATATCGAGACCTCGATCTACGAGTCGTTCGATCTCAACCGGTATATGAGCCTCCATTTTGAACAGGGATATGTGGTCTCGGGATCGGATGTCTATGATGATCAGATTGTCGGGGCGGCAGGGCTGCAGATTCATATCAAACGGCTGCTGACGTTCAATTTCGAGTTGGCTAACCGGACATTCCTCGGTGTAAGCCCCTATTCTGCCGTCAAAGCCGGCAATCGGCCGTACATGTATGAATCGGTGAACGATATGCCTCAGGCCGGAAATCCGGTTTATGTAAAGGATAACGACGCCGATTATTTCGACGATTTCTTCGTGTTTTCGCCTTCCGTGATCATCAGGCTAAACGATAACGTCTCGATGGATTTGGGCGCAAACATCAATATAGCCGATCATGACGAACCTCGTGAAAACATTCAGGCGTTAGCCGGTCTGACATTCAAAAATGAAATAAAATCGATGATCGATTCCGATCAGGACGGTGTCAATAACAAGTTCGACCGGGAACCGAATACACCGCCGGGATATCCTGTCGATGCAGAGGGTGTATCACTCGATACGGATGGTGACGGTGTTCCGGACGGTGCGGACAGGGAATCCGATACGCCGCAGGGTGCGCGGGTAAACCGTGATGGTGTCGGTCTGGACGGTGATGGCGACGGCGTTAACGATGGTCTCGATATGGAGCCCGATACACCGCCGGGATGCAAGGTCGATCAGTTTGGTGTAGCGTTTGACGATGACCGTGACGGAGTGCCAAACTGCCTGGATATGGAAGCGTCTACTCCGCTGGGGGCGATTGTGGGCGAAGACGGTGTTGCGGTTGACAGTGACGGTGACGGTGTTCCGGACGGTATCGATGTTGAGGCTGATACACCCCGCGGGGCACATGTCTTCCGTAACGGTGCGTCAATTGACAATGACAGCGACGGTGTTCCGGATGGCATCGATGTCGAGCCCTCATCGCCTCCCGGCGTTTTAGTTGACCGTGAGGGCCGAGCGCTTGTACGCGACCGCTCCGATCTGCTTGTCCATGGGACAATCCAGAATAGTACGATATACTTTGTTGCCGGCAGTTCCGAAATAGATGTTGACTCGAAGGATATTTTAAACGAAATTGCATCATTATTGCTAAAATATCCGGCGCTGAAAATAAGGATCAGCGGTCATGCGGACAGTTCCAGCGAGAGTGCGAACAGTTATGAAATATCCCGGATGCGGGCGCTGAATGTACGAGATTACTTTGTGAGTAACTATCCTGAAATCGCGAAAAGCAGGCTAATTGCGGTTGGATTTGGATCTGAAAAACCGCAATCTAAACAATCGGCCGTCAGCGATGCAGGCGGCAATCGTAGAGTCGAATTTGCGGTTATCGATCAATGAGAGCTAAACAACATTCAATTAATAGCAGTTATTCAATGTACGGGAGCTGTGTATGATTACAATCGATGGTATTTTTCGTGAGACAGTAGGGAAATTTCCGGACTCTATTGCGCTGCGGTATTATCAGGCAGATTGCTGGGAAAAGATTACCTATTCCGAACTGGAAAAGGCGGTAAACGTCGTTGCGCACGGGATATTCGACCTCGGGATTGACGACGAATCAAAAATTGCAATCATGTGCGAAAACCGTCCGGAATGGATTGTTTCGTATCTTTCTATCCTGACTGTCGGAGCGGTTGCGGTGCCGATCGATGCGATGCTCGGAGAGATCGAGACTGAACACATTCTCAAACATTCCGCAGCCGGAACGATAATCTGTTCTATGCGTACATACGAAGTCATCAGCCATATTATGAGCGAGATAGATACGTTGTGCAATATTGCCATTCTGGATACGAATATAACGGTGCGGCACGATCACAACGGCAATGGCGAGGGTAGGAAACTTGTCGACCATGGAAAAAAGAAATACCGTCAGAAAAAATTTGTCTCATATGACGAACTTCGCGAAATGGGCAAAAACAAACTCGCGAACAGCAAAACATCGTTCAGGGAAAAATCTGCCGATGATCTTGCCTCGATTATCTATACCTCTGGTACGACCGGTTCTCCGAAAGGTGTGATGCTTTCCCACCGGAATTTTGTCTCGAATGTAGAATCGACAAAATCCATCATTACGGTTTATCCCGAGGATAATTTCCTGTTGCTCCTTCCGCTTCACCACGCGTTTCCATTTACGACATGTTTCGCATTGCCCATGGCGCGGGGTTCCTCGATCAGCTTCGTCGATATCCTCAGCCGTAACCGACAGCGCCTGATCATGGAATGTCAGCCCACGGTAATGCTCGGTGTGCCGCTCCTATATTCGAAAATTTACAAAGGCATCATCAGGCAGATTGAATCCTCATTTGTCAAATCGGTGATATTCAACTACGGCGGTAAGAAAATCATTGGTAAGGCGTTGAAAAAGAAGCTCGGCGGTAAAATCCGGCTCATGGTATCGGGCGCCGCTCCGATGGATCCTGCGGTTATCGACGGTTTTGTTAACCTCGGGATAGAATTCATCGAGGGATATGGCCTGACCGAAACATCTCCGGTCATTTCGGGAAATCTGCCGGGCAACATAAAACTCGGTTCGGTCGGCACGCCACTGGTCGGTGTTGAGGTGAAAATTGACAATCCCGACGATGAGGGAATTGGTGAGATCGCGGTAAAAGGCGACCTTGTTATGAAAGGATATTACAAGAATCCCGAGCAGACGAAAAAAGTTATCCGGGACGGTTGGTTCTATACAGGCGATCTCGGATATATGGACAAGGACAACTATATATTCATTACCGGCAGGGCGAAAGATGTAATTGTAACACGCGGCGGAAAAAATGTGTTCCCCGAAATGATTGAAAATGTCATAAACAAAAGCAGATTTATTGCAGAATCGCTTGTTATAGGCTACCGGACACAGGGTATGGTCGGCGAGGACGTCGGTTTACTTATATATCCCGATTATGAAATGCTGATAGAACATGCTGGCGACGAGGGTGTTTTATTTACCGAGGCGATGGACATTGAGGCCCTGACAGAGGATGCAAAGGACGAAATCATCGGACAATACCGCCAGCTGCTCGAACAGGAGGTGAAAAACTGCATGCCGAAACTTGCCTCTTATCAGCGTATTACTCGAATCGGTATCGAGCGCGACGAATTCATCAAAACATCTACCAAGAAAACCAAACGGTTCCTTTACAACGGGCGGCTGGATATCCGCGATATCGGATAATAATTTCGTTTCCATTCAATCAAAAAATCCCCCGTATCTCGGTCTGAGACAGCGGGGGATATTCTTTGTTAAATATTTAAAATCGCTAGTGTTACCTGTATTTGCTTATATTTGGCACCGCATCGATGTTCGGCGATGACACCCGCCAGTCCGCAGGTACGGTACCCACGTCGACCGGTGCGCCGCCGTGCTCGAGATATGAGTAATAGGCGGTTAGGAATATTTCGGTCTTTTTGCGGACATTTTCGTACGGCTCGAAATTTTTACCGTAAAACATACGCTGCATATCGATCACCTGCGGAGCATACCGGTAGAGCAGACGGTCCTGCCAGTCATATCCCCAGAGCATGCTTGCCTCCTCGATACCGTCATCGCCAATAACCCTGATGCGGAATGCATCGGGCAGCCGCGCCGCATCGATAGTGCAGAAATACGGCGGCTGACTATCCTTTCCCGGATAGAGATAAGTTAGATGGACATAATTGCTTTTCAGGTCGTGATCGGTGAACATCGACACTTTTTCCACATCGTACCCGAGTATCCGGGGCATCATGAATTGGATATGAAGGTGTTTCGGGAAATCCTGTGAGGCTGCGGCGACCTGAACGTTTCTAATGACGCCGACATTTTTGAGTTTGTTTCTGAGCGCCGGAATCTCTTTGTAATGTTCGAATTTCGCGGTCGCCATAATTGGTGTATTGTGTTTTGCAGCCGTTTCGAGCAATTCGTCGATATCGCGGAGCGAATAGGCGAACGGGCGGCCGATATAGGCAGGGATGCCCGCCTCGAGGAACGGTTTCGCAAGCAGGTGAAACGAGGCTATCTCGTCCCAGCCCGAGAAAATGACACCATCAATATCGCCGATCATATCGTCGAATTTATTCACGAATTTCGCGTTCATCCGTCCAGCGAACTCTTCGCCCGCTTTCCGGTCGGCGTTCCATACATGGGTTATGTCCATGTTGAGCATGGGAGTACCGAAATTTCCATTACGGCTTCCGGGACTGGTTCCCTCCATGATATCCGACCAACTGAACGAGACAAATCCTAGCCCGACGACGCCGATCCGTAGTTTGCGGCTGTAATCGGGCGTTTCCGGAGTCGCGTTCGCTTTTGTCCCCGCGATGAAAGAGGATGTGCCTGCAACTGCTCCACCGGACAGAAATGTCTGCCTTGATTTGAAGTGAGCCATTAAATCTCCTATGAGGTCGGAATTTCCGGGCTGGTGTCGAAACTCGGGGGATTTGCCCGCCAGTCGACCGGAACGGTACCAACATCAACCGGTGCACCGCCGCGTTCAAGTTTCGAGTAAAATGCGGTCAGGAAAAGCTCGGTCTTCTTTCTCACTATATCGTACGGCTCGTAGTTTGTGCCGTAGAACGTACGCTGCATGTCGATGATTTGCGGTGCGTAACGGAACTGCAGGCGCTCTTGCCAGGTGTCGTAGCCGCGGGGCATGCTCGCTTCTTCGATCCCCTGGTCGCCGATCACTCTGATATAAAACGAATCGGGAATGCCCGCCCCATCGATGGTGCAGATGTATGGTGGTTGACCCTCCCCGCCCGGATACAGAAATGTCTGATGGACATAATTTGAACGGGTTTCACGCTCGTAAAACAATGAAATCTGCTGAACGTCGTATCCGAGGATTTTCGGCATCATCTGGTGAATATGGAAATGCATCGGATAATCCATCGTGTTTGACGCGGCTTGTACCATACGGATTCTCCCCACGTTTTTAAGCTTGTTACGCAGAGCGGGGACCTCGCGGTAATGCTCGAATTTTGTGGTCGCGATGATTGGCGTATTGCCTTTCGCCGCCGATTCGAGCATATCGTCAATATCGCGGAGAGAATAGGCGATGGGACGGCTCAGATATGTTGGAACACCGGCTTCGAGGTACGGTTTCGCTATGGTTTTCATGTACGGTACAGTCAGCATATCGGCAAAAATGAGACCGTCGATGTGGCCCAGCATATCGTCGTAATTCTTGACCGAGGTGATATCGAGCTGATTCGCGAAATTTTGTGCTGCCTTTGGAATTGGATCCCAGACATGGGTGATTTCCATATTGAGGAACGGCATACCGAAATTACCGCGGGGGGTACCCTGTTTCGTGCCCTCGATAATATCCGACCAACTCCAGGTCATGAACGACCATCTGCCGACACCGACTACGCCGATCCTGAGTTTACGGTCATACGGCGACGTGGCTTCAGCGTTTGAGTCAGCAATCATCGATGCGGCGCCAGCGGCTCCGGCGGCAGCTCCTTTTGCAATAAACGATCTCCTCGAGGTTGAATCCGGCATGTACATTTCCTCCTTGTTGGATAGGTAGATATCATTAAAATGATATATGTCATATGAGATGTGTATATAATACAGATAACCGGCGCAGGATTCAATATTTATTTTTACAAAGAATGCGGCTTTTCTCGGCTCTCTGTATCAGTTAAAACCGAACAGAATATTCAGATAGAATTTCCAGGGCTCCTGGTCGTACTTTTTCAGGTAGGTCCTTGATTCCTCAGAATCGAAATATTCGATCCAGGTATCGTCGGGGCCGTACGCCGCCGACAATTCGATCATCGTAGGGAAATTGTAGAACGACATTGCATCGAGCCTGAGTTCAACTCCGGCATCGCGTTTGAAGCCTTTGGTTGACCAATTCAGGCTTTTCTTGCTCCATGCCCTGCCGATATCGGCAAAGACGCCCATATACAAATGGTTGAAATACCACACCAAAAACGGTTTACGAATGTCGTAGAGCAGGGGAAATCGGTACAACGCGCCGCCCATGAGGTTTTTTCTGCCGGAGAGAGAATAATAGGTATATCCGCGCATCTGACGGGGGCCGCCGAGCTGAAGGTCGTAGAAATTGTCCATATTGCGGTCGGTTAGACCGATCTGGGATTTCAGCACGAGTGTATGCTTCTTGGTATTGGGTATTGCGAGCCGTTCCTCCCAGCGCAGGAAATACTGGTTGTAAGCGTATCGTTTGTATTTTTCCCTGAGAAAGCCCACATATTCGAAATCGTCCAGAAAGAAATTTATCATACGGTCGTACCGTGCGAGAATTTTACGTCCGCCCCGCGGATTGATGACCTCGTCGACCGCTCGTATGAAACGGTCCTGGGAGTATATGAGCGCGAGATCGAATCCCTGCGAATAGGTATAATAGGGTTTCTGAACATCGGATCCGGTCATGAAATGGGTATAATCGATTTGGGCGTTGTATCTGCTATAAATAAGCCTACCCTCGAAATTGTGACGGTCATGGTACTGATAGCGTATACCGAAATCAATCTCATTGAGATCGAATGTCCGTTTGCGGATGACAGTACCGTATTCCTCCATAAAATTCTCGTTTTGGTCGACACTCCGTGTCAGACGGAACATCTCGATGAATACCGTGGGGATAAATTTACGGTACTCGAACATCGCATAGATGTCGGAGTCTCTGTTTGTCGGGGAAATCGAGCCGCCAAAAAAGAAATTGCTGTTGTTGGTGACTTCGGATTTTGTTACATAGGAACCGAGTTTGAGATTCCCGCGGTCGTTCAAAATATTCGGCATAAACGAGAAATCAAGAGTTTTCATGTCGTGCGGTTTCGATTCAGTAGTGTTGAAAACACGGTATTCGGTATCCGGCGTATACTCAACCGGCGCATGAAACTGCGCATCTACGGTTGTCAATGATGATGAAACTGCATCTGTCAGTGAAAACAGCCGTATTTCGTAACCCTCGTCGCCGAAATGCGAAAATGCAAGCGTGGCGCCATCCGGTGAAGGGGCGGGTGAGAATGCGCCGCCGATGACATTGGTAATACGTTCGACCGAACGGTCGGACATGTCCATACAGTAGATATTTGCGATTCCGGTGACATCAGAGGAGAAATAGAGCGAGGAACCGTCCGGCGACCATGCCGGATCGCGGTCCTGTCCCGATGAGGAGATGATATACTCAAATCCGGTGCCGTCACTGTTGATCATCGCGATGTTTACTTTGGTGCCCTGATGAATGGTGAATGCAATCTTGTTCCCGTCCGGCGACCATCGGGGGCGGTACAGGCGTGTGCCGTCAACGTAATGAGTGATCTGCGTTTGAGAATTGTCGTCGCGGTCCATAAGGAACAGATTGTTCAACCCAGCGCCGTTTTTTACATACACCAGCGTACTTAAATCCGGCGAGAGATCAGGGTACGTCCCGCGAAGGTTGTGGGTAATCCGTGTCGGTGTGCCTTTTCGCGGATCCTCGGTATTGATGACATAGCGGTACATATCCCACCAATGGGAGCCGTAACGGTCGGCGGGCATACGGCGGTTATAGAGAATATTCCACTCGTCAAGCCAGATAATTGAGGACTGAATGCCGGGAGCAAGAGCGATATCGAACGAACCTTTTGTATTGTCAATAAAATCCTGTAACTCATTGGCATCCAGATCTGAATTACGTTTCTTCTCAAGTTCTTTCTTATGCTTGGCGACTTCCTTATCCTTGCCATTCCAATGCCAGCCGTCATCGCTGAGATTAGCGATATAACAGGCGTTAATGCTATAATCCTGGCCGCGGTTGGATACATACGCCAGTTTGGTGCCGTCCGGCGACCAAGTGGGAAATCCGTTTATGAAACCGCTTTTTCTAAAAATTTCACCCTCTTTGAGGGTGCCGAGGGATTGCTCGACCGCACGATAATGGGTTTTAAGGCTGTTTCTCCAATTATCGTGAAGTTCGTCTTGCGAGATTCCGAGCACGCGTTTGCTTGAAGCATTGAATGTAACCGCGGACGATGCGCTCATGGCATTCATCAGTTCGGGTACTTTATCTTCGCCGTAAGTTTCAGCAATGTATAGAATGAGGGAGTAGCCGTGATCATATACCATTTCATTCTCGAGCCCGCTCCAGTTGAGAAGGCCCATCTCTTCTATCGACAGCAAGTTATCGTTGAGGGATGACTGGCGGAGTATCATATCACGGTGAGTGTCCCAGCGTTCAAATCTCGCCCCGCTCGCCTGAAACTGTGCCACACCTTCAGAAAGCCATCCCGGTGGATTAAACATGGGAACCGCATAGGATACCATCACATTTGGATAACCTTGAAGCACATCTTCGCGTTTTTCCTCCTGATACTCGATCTGCTGAAAATAGACCATCGGAAGCCATCGCGGCGCTTTCATCGTCTGTTTGATCGAGTAGATATGAGTGAGTTCATGTGTAACAACATTTCTGAGCCAGTTTGAATAGCTGCGGAAATCGTAATCGAGACTAGTGGCGGAAAGCTCGATCTTGTTGTCATAGAAATAAGCGCCGCCATTCGCATAGTCCTCCGTATCTTTAATAACTATGTGGACTTTGGTGTCAACAGGTCCGTACATATTCACCAACGGTTCATGAACATCTTCGGCGATTTCAATTGCTTGATAGGCGGTGAATTCCTGACCCTCAGGGTAGTAAACGATGAAATGCTCGGTTTCGTACTCACGCCAGTTTAGATGGGTTGGATTCTGTCCGAACACACTGACCGCTAAAAATAGAAGCATTACCAGGGCTGCCACTACCAATTTCGACCGTTTCATTTCAGCACCCCCAGCTTGTAAATCAGCGTTTTCTGCTTCGTTTCGATCTTCGCTATATACAGTCCGCTTGCAAGGCCGTCCGCTTTCATCCGTATCTCGTTCGACACACCCGGAATCAGGTCTGTCTGGTTGCGGTATGTCTTAAAAACGATTCTTCCATCAACAGTATAAACCGTAATACTGCAATCAGTTGCATCGGCGGGAGTTATCCGGAATGTGCCGTAATCGCCGGTAATGGGATTGGGGTAGCAAAAAGCCTCGAATAAGGCTGTTGTCTGCACTTCAGAGGGGATGCTCTCGTTCAGAAACGCTCCCGATAGTTCGGGGCCGCCCTTAAACATCGGCCACTGGAGAAGATCGTCCTCCGACGATACACCGAGTTCGTGCGCCATGAGTGTTCCGTCCGAAGTCGCGTATGCCAAACCTATACTTCCCGCACTGTCGAGCCTGAAAATGCACGGTGAGGACGTTATAATGCCGTGTACGGCTTTCGGGAATCCCGACGAGGGATAACCCTCCAATGTAAACGATACGAGCCGCATGGCCGACGTTGCGCATGCGATATCGAGACGGCCGTCTTCGTCAAGGTCGGCGATGACCGGCGGCGAAGTGATTGTTTCGTCGGGATTACCCGGCGGCAGATTAAATGGAAAACGTTCAGCACGGACAGCGCCGGTCCTGAACGCATAAACCTGTTTTTCGGTGCAGACGACCACCTCGGGGAAGCCGTCACTGTCGAGATCGGCCGCCGCGGGATCGCCGACCGGCAAGTCCGGAAGAAATGTCCCGTCGTAAGTGCCGTCGATATTATAGATACGCAGCTCTTTGTCCACCGTTATTACCGTCTCATATACACTGTTTCTATCAAGGTCGACAAGGAGTGGGCCGGTGGTTTTGTCGCTATCGGTCGGAACCGAGGATAGAGGGGTGCTTCCGTACGTTTTCGTGCTGAGATGACCGTAATAAAGCTTGTTGTCCACGCCGAGCCCGGCAAGATAATCGTCTGCTGCTGCAAGAGACATGATCCTGGTCGTGTCCGGTATTGCGGCGCTTCCGTTGAAATCTGTCGTCGAAAGCGATTCAATATAGTTGTATGAAATAACATCCCATATATCGGTCACCTGATTCGTTAAAAGAGTGGACGGCTCGCCGTTAAATGACGTAACAAGCTGATTCTCAAGGTATATTGTTTTTGGGAAATAGTCTCCCGGATGTACGGATGAATATCCCTTGAAGCCCTGATCGGTCAGCTCGTAGGTTTCGGTATATGATGCCAATGTCGTTTTGTTCTCCTGCGGCAGGCGCATAACCGGCGGGTGGCTTATTACTCGGATTGCGCCGAGCAGAGAACCATCCGTTCCATAAATATACGCTGAATCCCCATACGACACAATCAGCTCATCGATGCCGTCACTGTTTAAGTCTGATGCAGTCACAATACTCTCAGCTCCAACAGATAAAGGGAATCCCTTCAATTTATTTGAGAAGCTGATTGTGACATTCATGACGTCCCCGGGATCGGAGTTCACCGTCACTGTAATCCCCGAATCGCCTCCCCACATGTTGCCTGAATCGGGATTCGTATCGGGGCCGAGTTCGTTTGTGCCGCTGAGTGTGAACGTATCCTCCTTGTCTCCAAACAGGAGTATGGTGCCGATATCCTGACGGCCGTCTGCTTCAAGGAGAGTGATACCTTTGCGGGCGGTGTCGTCGTTAATGGTGTTATCTGCCCTGTTCGCCGCGATGATGCTTTCGTTCACACGCCAGATAAGCAGCCCGGGGCCGGGGACGTATGCGTCGTAATGTCCGACGGATGTCCAGACACCGGTGGAATCGCCGCCGGAAAATGTGATATTCGCGGGAAGCGAATCGGGCGAACTATAGGTGTTGCGGTTCTCAAGCAGCAGGTATTCGTCGTCGTTGATGGGAATCTTCACCGAGCGCGGAAGCGTCGATTCGATATGTGTTGCGGCGATATCGATCGTTGTATCGGATGTTACCGTAAGCGGTTCGATCAAGCCCAGGTCGATTTTCGACCACATCGATGGATGCGACGGTACGAATCCGAGCGTTTTATAGCCGTAATTCATGTTACCGGTGTCCATAAGACTCCATCCACCCACACTGGAGATGCCGTCGCGGTTGTTTGAGAGTGATGGAAGCCCGATACGAAAACCGAACATCTGCGCCATAATGCCGTTGAGGCCGTAAATACCGTTCGTGCTTGCCATTTCCGGGACGATGATACCATGCTCGAGGGTGACGCCGTCCATTATAATAGGGTTACCAGAATATTTTACAATATCATCGCCGGAAATGTATGCGGAGGGGATATCGTTTATCACGCCGCCCGAGGTTTCCCTCCCGAGACCGGCATGCATTACCATAAAAGTATCGAATTTCGAGAAATCGATCGCATCGCCCTCGATACTTTTACAGGTCTCGAACGCTTCTTTGAACAAGACCGCCACTTTTTCGTACGTTTCCTCATTCGAGCGGCTGTTGCCGTACTTGTAGAATTTTTTCGACATCGTGTACGCATCGTTCTGTTCACGGGGCCAGACTTCGTATGTAATATCGATCCGTCCCTCAGATACCGTGTTCCAGTAATTCTTGAGCGCCTCGAGATGATATTCGGCGTACGTTCTGTTATGGGGCGGGATGTCCCAGGGATTCGTATATTCTTCGCGGACCTCGGGGTCTGTGTGATAATTCCTCAGATCGAATAAGCCGATGCCTGAGGTGGTCTCGTGATCGGGGTCCTCAATGGGGAAATCCACCCGGATCAAGAGCACGTTATACGTTTCCGCAGAAACATGTCTGGACACGACAGTACAGCAAAGTATGACAAGAATCGCAAAGAAAAATCTTTTCAATGAAACAGGCTCCCGGGGATGATTGAATGTCGTCACATGAACAATACCAATTGGTTGTGTAATGGATGCAAACGAATCCAGGTGACCGATAAAAAGTGGTGAAAACGCATTCACCACCCATTATACATCATAACGCTGCATGGATTCAGCCTACTGGGGATATTAAAAATTATATCCGATGCTAAACCGCATCGAGTCCTGCATGGGATTGTCCCTTGATGCGTAATATGCGATATCGACATTGAGTTTGTCGTAAATAATGCCGACGCCGAACGTCGGGGTTTTCAGATCGCCGTCCTTGTCGTACGAATAACCGGCACGTAAGGCCATGAAATTGTTATAGATGTATTCGGTGCCGAGCTTGAAATCGATCTGCTCGAATTCATTATCTTCATCATACCAACCTTTATACAGCGACTCGACAGGGGACCCCTGTTTCCGTGCAAGCGGTTTGTCGACATCGAGTACGAACGTCAACTTATTGAACGCTGTATCGATCGGCATGTACGCCGCGCCGAAGATCATATTGAGCGGAAGCGGATCGCCCTGTGTCACATCGATATAGGAGATTTTCGGTCCCATATTATGTATTGTATATGAAAGCGTAAGCCCTTTGACCGGCGTTTTGTACATCGCGCCGAAATCGAGTGCAAAACTGGTGCCGATGCCTTTACCTCTTTCCTCTCCCTGGCCGGTATCGGCAAGCTTGGAATAGATTCCTTTAAGTGTGATACCGAGAGACAGATTATCGAAAATCGTTGCGCCGTATGAACCGGACATATATGCTTCGAACGAATGAAAGGTACCGATGATATTCGACGAATGCTCAGTGGTCCTGTTCTGCTCGCCCATATTGAAATAGACAACGTTGAACGCGAAATTTCCCCAACCTTCGGCATATCCGGAATATCCGAGATATTCATAGTACATATCGTCGATCTGAAGGCCGGTTAGCCAGTTTTGATGCATGAACTGGATATTCTTTGTGTTTTTGCTCTGGTACGCCAATCCCGCCGGATTGTAGTATCCGGCAGTCGCATCGTCAGCAATCGCCGAGTATGCTTCGCCCATACCATTCTGCTTGGCGCCGGGCTCGATAAGCAGCACTTTCGCACCCGCCTGAAAGTCGCTGGAATGAACTGTGCCGGCCCATCCCAGAACAAGTCCGATAATAAGTAAAAATGATGTAATGCGTTTCATTGTGCCTCCCTTGGATATTAAAACCTCAATTTATCTCATAACAACAAGTTTTTCGATTTTCGATGTTTTACGTCCGTTCATACTAAGAATATTAAGCTTATAGAAATACACCCCGTTTGCGAGCACAACAGGCGGTTTCCAGTACACCTGATTAAATCCGTACGCAGCGCTGAAACGCGCCGTATCGACCAGCCTGCCAGATTGCGAGTATATTTTAATATCGGCCGATCGGGCGTCGTCATTTAGGTTGAATGTAAACGTTGTACCGTATGTGCCCATGGGGTTCGGATAGTTGAGAAGGTCTGTAATTGTGACATCGCCCGATTCTGATCCCACAACCTGCGTTTGTATGACTTTTTTTGCTGAATTATTGTAATTGTCGTATGCAGACACCTGAAACGTATGCTCCCCAAGCGATTGAACCGGCAGGGCATATTCTATTGTGCCCTCGGTGTAGCCGTTCACTGTTTTTAGATTATTGGTCAGTACAATCGATTCAGTCTTATCGATGAGAAGGTTTATATTGTGACCTCTGTTACCGAGAATGTTGATGCCGGAATCGTCTCTGATGGTAATCGTCATGGCCGGTTGACGTCTGATATAATCCCCTTCGTCGAATTCATTTCCGTCAAAACTGACAGTGATATCCGGCGGGGTGTTGTCCTCGGGGGCATCGGGTATGACGCCGCCGATATAAAAATTTTCGATCACGCCGGTTGCTTCTTCAACTCCGCCGGATGCAAATAGATATATTTTTGATTCTCTCTGAAATTCATTTGAATCGGAAATGTCTGATTGAAGGTCGAGCGGCGCGACGAGACCGGCATCGAAACTGTCGCCGGCAATGTCGACCTCGCCTTTATAAAAGGTTTTTCCCGGCATCGAGTAGTCGATGTCAACGCCACCGTTCGTATAGTTTTTATGAATTTTGGGCCCTTGCGCATTGATATAAAGCGTTCCCTCATAGGGGACAGTTTCCGATTGGTTGGTTACACTGCCGAGAATATCGAGTTTTTCGAGACGATAAAGAGTATCGATCGCCGCAGTATTAAACCTGTACTGCGGCATCATCAGATGCGTCGCAGGGTCGCCGAACAGAACGTACCGGTTCGAGTTTTCGTCGGTTGAATAACGTTGTTTGACCATTTTCAATGCGACGCCGATTCGATGATCGGAATTTGTGTTGCTGTCGAAAAGATTTTCGAAATACGCTTTACTGGAGATAACATTCTTGAAATTATATGTAATCCGGGTTGCCGCTATAACCGCAATGCAGCCGCCGTCCTTGCGAAGATTTAGCAGTTCGGCGAGACTGATTGTTTCCGGTTTGTCGAACTGTCCTACCGAGCAGGAAAAGGCGAGCATAAGCGATTGCCGTCCCTCGTTGTTGAGAAGCTCGATATCTCGGGAACCCCGTAAAGCATATTCGTGTGACAACACATCGCTGTTTCCATGCCCGATGTAATTGGAGATAAGGAAACCGTCGTTTAGCGATTCAATAATTTCCTCAGTCGCTTCTGGTTTTCTGAAACCTTTCAGCGGGTATTCGATAAGATATATTTTCTTCCGCTCATAATAATGCGGGACATAACCGTTACTGTCTATGTCTTCAGTATCTCTGGTGAACGCATCATTTGACGTTTTAATTTCTCCTTGATATCCGAGTTCATCGTCGGCGATCCATAGAATACGGTTCCGCCAGATACCCGGCTCGGGATCCCGCTCATACTTGATGATTTTATTAACTGCCACTTTCGCTTCATCGCTATTATTCACGCATAAACGGCCGATTGCCAGATACGGCGAGCGGTTTGTATCAAACCATGCGAAATAATCGTCGGTTACAAGGCCTTTTTCTTCGAAAACTTCAGTGAATGTCGGGACAAACGTGCTGCCCTGCTGTTTTTCGCTGAGATTTTTGAATTTGGATATTGCGTCGCCAATCAAACAGCAGAACCGCAACTGATCCGTATAGCTTTCATGTGCGTATTTCAAAAAATCACGGATTGCCGAGGGATCGAATACGCCCCACGAAAATTCATCATAGAGATCGCCAACATCCACAACCATCGTGCTGAGCGGATCAGTTGCTGAATCCTTGGATCGAAAATTAGCCAGCGTAACCGCCTGGCTGTGGAAATCTTCATGGGTGACAATAATATAATTGCCGCCGCTTTGCACACTTCGCAGATTTGAATTGGTTTTTTTGGTGATCGAGTCTACACTCAGATACGAATAAGGTGAGCTTAACGTAAAACGCTCCAGCTTATTCTCGTCGATATCTGTCTGAAATGTCATCGTATTGTTCGTACTGTTATAGAGCGTCGCCGTAATCCGCGATACATTATACGGATCTGTAGTATTATATATTTCGACCGTTGAATTCAACAACTGCGAAATCTCGAATTTTTCCTTTCCGGCGGTGCCGGTCATATAATATTCGTTTTTCTCACTGCCGAATGAGAGAGCTTTTTTGTATTCAAGTTCGATCCAGTCCAGACGAACATTATCATCGTAGTTACTTCCAACACGCCAGATAGAGAGTTTATTCGAGTCGGCATTCAATTCATCGCCCAGTGCGATCTCGATATAGCGGTCGGATTCTGTATTGATATTGTTACGGTTCACGGCACCGTTGTTGACAGTTATATCGATTGTATGTTTATGGATTAATTCGATTCTGTCCCTCTCATCCTTTTTCGAGCCGCTTTTAAAACCGACACGGAGCACGGATGGTTCCCCGGGCGCCAGCAGCGGGGCGTCAAACATGAACTGACCGGACTGTGTAATCGTATCCCAATACCATTCCACTCCCGATTCATAATTGTATGAATCAATCCATTCAAGGTAATTCTCCTGCTCGATATGGAGATATCCGGTCGAGTTTTTAATCGCCGTGAGCGATGAGGATGGTACCTCGCCGGTCGTCTGTATGCGTTTTGGCGTGCCGGTATCGTCAATGTAAATCCAGTATGCATTTTGACCTAAATTCTCATCGGCATAAGGATAATTCTGATATTCTGGACGTGTGGTATCTTGATCAAGAATAAACCGTGAAATCGATTCGCCATAGAATACGATCTTATCCGCCGCATCAAAAACACCGTCACCGCCGTCGTCCACTCTAACCGCGATCTCACGGAACGATTCGGTGGTAATCTCGTAAGGTATTTTCGTTAGTACTATTCCGCCGCCGTAATAGACATGGATATTGTTTGTTGAGACAGTTCCTATGGGAAATCCGGCATCTTCAAGTTCGGAACCCGACACACGGTACATTCCGTTCTTACGCAGCTTTATTTTATACCATTCTCCGGACGCGAACGGGCTCTCTGCCGTATCCGCAGTTTTGAAAACACTCGAACCGGCAAACGCATCACGGTTTATCACATATTCGGGAAGACGTTCGGAGATTTCAGAGCCTGCGGAATTGAACGAAACGGTTACATCGAATCCGTCGGTTACTGCGACAGACTTATTGTCGGCGTCGAACAGAAGCGGACGAAGAATAAGCTCCCAAACAGCGATACCGTCAATAACGATTTTTCTGCCGAGCGAGGCATAACTATTAGGATTATAACCGCTTAGAGCGTATGATAACGGGTCTTCACGGTACTCGAATGTAGCAAATCCGTTTTCGTCCGGAATATCGATAGGCAAAGGAGCGATGACTACATTCGTTTGAATAGATATATCATGCTCCGAGAGTTCGATCAAGGGCGCTGCACCGTCCGGTGCGGCAAAAAACAAATGCTCTGCAGGGATAGCAGGTTTTCCGCTTTCGTTTCCGAGCGAATGATTCTCATATTTGTAGGCAATATAAGTCGTTTCATCTGTACGGATTGTGTCGACAACGGGAATTCCGGGACGATACGAAACAGTCAGTCCGTTCCGGGAACTGTTAACAAGTGCGATGTCGGCGGCAGCCGGACTCACTGCAGCAAGGTAAAACAGAAAAACGACAGCACAAATCCCGAATAGTATTGCATCCTGTTTTTTCATAATCGTTTCACAAAAAAAAGCGGAGAGTTAACAACCCTCACGCCTCAATAAATAAGGAATGTACACAGTCATGCATAAGGGTTACAATATGATATATTAATAAACCTGTTTTTTAATTATGATATTATAATATATTTACTAACCCTTAGCAAAAAAACCTATAAGCATCCCTTTTATGTCAATTCATCGTAACAGTTTAAATATACACAGTTATACATAAAATAGTCAAGAAAAAATATTTAATATTTTTTTGCTTTTTCCGGAAGCATTATGGGTATATCGTCAACAATCGGATATTTAAGCCGCGACTCCTTACAAATAAGCACATTTTCCTTTTCATCGTATTCAAGCTTACCTTTCGATACAGGGCAAACGAGAATTTCTAAAAGTTCTTTATCAATCATGCCTCGCTCCGCTATCTGTATTAGATATCTGTTTCCACAATGCAATAATATTTTTCAAAAACGCCCTGTCCGGTTTTTTCGGTATCAGGTTTTTATCGGTAAAAACGTGCTCAGAGTATCCGATCGCAAGGCAGGTTTTCCCCCGGTATATTTTATAATCCATTCTGATTCTAAGTCCAGGCTTTTTGCCAAATCGTGTTTTAATGGTTAAGACGTCGTCATATAAAGCCGGTTTCAAAAATTTTATCCCGGTCTCGATAACCGGAAGCTGCAAACCGTTTTTCTCCGCTTCGTCGTAGGTATGACCGAGTTCCCGGAGAAATTCAGTCCTCCCGACCTCGAACCATGTCAGATAATGACCGTTATACGCAATTCCCATCTGATCGGTTTCAGCATATCTTACTCTGATATCGAAACTATGACATCCGTTTTCTATCGCCATATACAGTTCATACCGTGTGAACCCCCGGGGCCGAGCTTTGCGCACTCCCTTCTATTCCGACCAGCGTCCCATTTTCATAAATTTCTTTATCCGCTTTTTTATAAGGTCGCCGGTGGGAACGACGCTCAGTTCTTCGAGTGTTTTCAGAAGACAGGCTTTCATATCTTCCGCAACTGCCTCGGGATTATTGTGCGCTCCACCAAGGGGCTCTTTGATTATATCGTCAATTATCCCCATTTTCTTAAGCTCTTGGGCTGATAATTTCAGCGCTTCGGCGAATTTGTCCTTTTTATCAGTACTTTTTACCAGTATTGTCGAGCACGACTCTGGTGCGATAACCGAATACCAGGCATTCTCAAGCATCACAATCCTATCGCCGACACCAATGCCGAGTGCACCGCCAGATCCTCCCTCGCCGATAATGACAACGATGATGGGCACTCCCAGCCTGCTCATTTCCATTAGATTCTTAGCAATCGCCTCTCCCTGGCCGTGCTCCTCGGCAACGATACCGGGAAACGCGCCTGCAGTGTCAACAAACGTAATCACAGGCCGCGAATATTTCTCGGCAAGTTTCATAATTCTAAGCGCTTTACGGTATCCCTCTGGATTCGCCATGCCGAAATTACGCATGATCCGCGATTCGTTGTCGCGCCCTTTCTGCTGGCCGATAACCGCCACCGGCCGATCATTTATTCTTGCAAATCCCGCAACCATCGCCGGATCGTCACCGCTCCCGCGGTCTCCATGTAATTCAACAAAGTCGGTAGTCATCATTTCGATATAATCAAAGGTATAGGGTCGGTTCGGATGACGTGCTATTTGGACACGCTGCCAGTTCGTAAGATTCGAATAAACATCTTCGACCAGTTTTGCCTCCTGTTCCTCGAGATGTTTAATCTCCGCTCGGGAATGTTCGGTGTCCTGCCCCTCCCAATCCTCTATTTCGGCAATTTTCTGACGGATACGGCGGAGCGGTTCCTCAAAATCAAGTACATATCTCTCAGGCACGTGGGGACTCCCGGGTTAAAAAAGAGGAAATACAGTATTTCCTCATTGATAGATATCGATATTTCTCAATATACCATAATATCCGATGAAACAGATAAAAAAGCAAGAAATTGTTTAATACAGATAATATCAATGGATGATATTGCGTTCGTTGCTATCCCCCCAGATGTATTTGTGAAGCTGTAGATTCAGCCGCGCGGCGTGGAATTCTTTGAGAATCCAAGCTGAAAGCGTTTGAGGGTCGAGAACGCCGTACACAGGTGCAAACAGTACAGTGGAATTGTCGGCGAGACCATGCTCTGTTACAAATCCGACAGCATAATTGAAATCCTCGCGGTCGTTAATGACAAATTTAAATTCATCGGCGGAACGGCGGTTATCGAGATTTTCTGTTAAAAATGAGCCATCCTCACCGCTGCCGGGGCATTTGATGTCGATCACCCTTACTGCGCGGCTGTCGATAGCCGATACATCCATCGAACCGTTTGTTTCAATGCTGACTGTCCAGTCGCGGTCGAGAAAAACTTTGACGAGCGCCGGTGTGTCTTTCTGTAGAAGCGGTTCACCGCCGGTAATGCAGACAGTTCTCAGTCCGAATAAGGATGCTTTTTTGACAATCTCGTTGATCGACATCTCAGCGCCCCCCTCGCGGGCATACCGTGTATCGCAATACCGGCAGTCGAGATTGCATCCGCTCAGTCTGATAAAAACGCAGGGAAGCCCCTGAAGGGTGGATTCGCCCTGAATGCTGGAAAATATTTCAGATACGATCATAACAGTTTCTGATAATCGGAAAAAAATTCTATTAATAACGAGAAAAGTGAACGCTGTTCGATTTTAGTATTTTCCTTATGTATAAAATATATTTATGTTATACGCAGGAGTCAACAGCATAAACCATTTATTCAGGGAGGCGGCATGAAAGTTGCAATTGGTTCGGATCACGCCGGATACGAACTTAAACAGTTTATGATAGACCAGCTTTCGAGACTTGGATATGAAATGATCGACTGCGGTACTCGCAGCAAGGATTCAGTGGATTATCCCGATTTCGCCCGCGCAGTATGCGACAGCGTGCTTTCAGGCGAGACAGAAACAGGTATCGCCATCTGCGGCACTGGTATCGGTATCTCGATCGCGGCCAACAAGATTCACGGCATCCGTGCGGCGCTTTGCCATACTGAGTTTTCCGCACGAATGGCGCGCCTGCATAATGACGCTAATGTGCTTGCTCTCGGAGCACGAGTGATCGGAGCCGACCTGGCATTGTCGATCGCGGAGGCGTATCTGACCGGGAAATTCTCGGAAATCGACCGTCACAGGAAACGTGTCCAAAAGATGATGGGATTAGAAAATTCCTCATGCTGAACACCTTATTATTTCCGGTACATTCACCTCGGATGTTTATCCGTGGTTTATGAACGACTGTGAATGGAAATATCAGAAAAATGTCTGCGGTAATATGCTAAAAAATAATTAATTATGTGAAAAAAGGGTGAACAATGAGTAAAAGCAACGGATTCGGCATTATCGGCACTGGAAACATCAGTGCATATCATGCCGCCGGGATTGAGGCGCATCCCTGCTGCGAACTCATTGCAGTATCGAACAGGTCTCTTGATAAAGCCGAATTGTTCGCAGAAAAATACGGCTGCGATGCTGAGACAGGCTGGAGGTCGCTAATCGCTCGCGAAGATATCGATGCCGTGTGTATCTGCACCGCATCAGGCCTTCACGCCGAGCAGAGTATTGCCGCGTTGGAGGCCGGGAAACACGTAATGGTCGAAAAGCCTATGGCGACGACTGTGAAAGACGCCGCCGATATGATCGCCGCCGCCAGGACGAACAATGTAAAACTCGGCGTGATTTTCCAGAAACGAACTGCGCCTGATGTTATTGAGATGAAGCAAATAGTAAAAAGTGGAATACTCGGTAGTATTCTATACGGGGACGCATCAATAAAATGGTGGCGTAGTCAGGCGTATTACGATTCTGGCGAATGGCGAGGAACCTGGGATATGGACGGCGGCGGATGCACGATGAATCAGGGAATTCACGGTATCGATCTTCTGCAGTATGTTATGGGCGTTGAGGTCGAAAGCGTGTATGCCAAAATTGCGACTCGGGCGCACGATATCGAGGTCGAGGATGTCGCCATCGCACTTCTTACTTACGGTAACGGCGCATACGGCCGTCTTCAGACCTCAACAGCGGTCAATCCGGGGCAGGGGAATATCATAGAAATTAACGGTACGCTTGGAACGGCGGTGCTCACCGACGAGACAATCACTACATACGCGGTTTCGGATTCGAAAGAAGTCCCCGCAAAGGACAGTAGTGTAATCGCAGGAAATCGAGAACGGAGCGCCTCGGCAACAAATCCGATGGACATTCCGATGGCGGGACATATCGCGCATGTAAAGAATTTTGTCGATGCAATTCAATATGGTAAAGAGTTGATATGTTCGGGTGAAGAGGGAATCAAATCGCTTAAAATCATCGCCGCCATTTATGAATCGGCGCGTAGCGGCGAGGAGGTGTTTCTTCAAGAGTTTCGGTGAAAACCGAATGTTTGTTGGGCTGATACGTTTATCTCAATGAAATATTGAAGACTGATCCATAAACTTTCGATGCTGCCTGACAAAAAAAGGGTATATGACATAACAATATGAATCTGAATGTATTTACAGGGCCATGTCCAGCCGCAAATATCGAGACTCTTCTGAGGCGAACACCAATTCGTAGCGGACGAATCTGCGCAGTTGTGCCCGATGCACGGTCTGCAACGGTGATGGAACGACGTTTGACAGAAGCTTTGGAAGGCGCAGCGCTTGGTCATCGGGTGTATACGTTTGAGGGATTGTCGAACGCAATTCTTGAGAAGTCTGGGAAATCATACAAAACCTTGGGAAGCCATCTAAGACGCGCGCTTATTGGTGAGATTGTGAAAAGCAGGATTGGGAAGCAGTCTCGTTTTTACGGCATTTCCGGATTCCACGGATTTATTACGCTGATCGGATCGTATCTCGAGGATATACGCAGCGCAAGGGCCGGTACTATAACACATGCGCGGGACCTAATCTCAATAGCCGGTGCATACGAAAGCGCGCTGAAAAGGCTTGGAGCATCCGATCATGAAGGCTTGATCAGGCTCGCACTTGCGGCCGGTATGCTCGACCGTTTTGCTGAATCGTTTGGCGGGCCGCTGATTGTAGACGGTTATTACGATTTGACCGATCTTCAGTTCGAGCTGCTGTCCGGGCTTATAAAACTGTTTCCCCGGAGCGCGGTCACGCTTGTATGCGGCAAAGAACGGTCCCCGCTGTTCGAGCTTCCAGCGGCGCTCAGGGATAAATACGCTGAAATCGGCGCGAAATTTTTCGATGTTGATTTCACGCTTTCCGAACAGCATACTATTCTGCTGTCAGGCTTTTATCAGGACAGCACAGCGGAATCCGGTCATAATTACGATATCGAGCTTCATACGTTCCGTAGTGAATCCTCCGAGGCTGATTGGATATGCGGAGAAATCCGTTCGATGCTCATTGAGGGAATCTGCCGATCCGAGGATGTCATGATCATTTCGAGAACGGCGCCCGATGCCTGCGATCCGATCTACAGAGCACTGAAAAAGCACGGGATATCCGCGGAAATCAGGGCCGCTCAACCGCTGATTACCAATCCGCTTTCATTGTTTCTGCTTGACATTATCGACGCTTCGGTGCATCCCACGGAGGAGAACATTAGAAAGGTGCAGCAGTCGCGGTATAACGGTGCAAGGCGGCTTTCCTCAGATCGAGGCGACGCGATATATGACGACCGGGCGTGGAGCTGCATGATGAGCGAGGTCGATTCGCCGGAGGGGTTCGTAAAAAGCCTGAAAGATATTATCGACCGGCTGAACGTCCGTTCGCATCTGGACGGCGGCAGTGATCGGGATACGGCGATACGTGAACATGCCGTGCTCGATCAACTGCTCGGTGTTTGTGACGATTTCGCTGATCTATTTATACATTTCCGGCCGATGTTAAAAAACGAGGAATTCGGCATCCTTCTCAGGCGCCTGCTTGGCGATGTGTCGATATCGGCGTCGGGAACGGCTGGTCGCGGCGTGCTTGTACTGGATGCGGAACATGCACGGAATATAGGACGTGAAATAATATTTGTGCGCGGATTTGATAACACGGCATTTCCGGCGAGACATGATGGTTTTTCGCTGCACAATTCATCGCGTTCTGCGGAAATCCGCCGGCGTAAGGACGCGGAGGAACCGCTGCTGTTTTATATGTCCGTTGTCGGAGCGAAAAAACTGATTTTGACATTTCCGGGCGTTGACGATGAAGGCGGCGATTCCTCTATATCGCCATACCTGACCGCGATCTGCTCTGGAATGGGTATGAATCCAGAGGATATTACCCGAACATACCATACGGAAGTTCCCGGTGAAGCGTGGGAGTCTGGATTTGTCACTACCACCGGGAAATACGAGAATATCATCCGATCGCTGCGTGATTCGGGAGATAATGCTGCGGCGACAATGATGGCTCTGCGCACCGTCGATTCCGTTTTGTACAAACGTATTTACCGTGCGTTGGATATCTATATCCGAATGACAGATGAGCAGGATATGAATGTGTCCCGGGAGAAGAACCGTGCACTCCTATGCGATGAATGGAGTAACAATCGCGTTTATTCGGCAACCGCACTTGAACGGTATATCGCCTGTCCGGTTGGATTTTTCTTTTCTGATGTACTCGGACTCAGGCCGGAGCATATACTGACCGATTCACTCGATGCTCTTGAATACGGTATTATTATCCACGACGTACTCGCAAAATTCTATATATCCCTTAAAGATTATAACGGCCGAACCAAATTCACGCCGGATGAACTGCCGGATCGGATAGCGCTCATGGATACAATTATCGATGCCGCATTTGCTGAACGGCGGAATGAACACCGGAACATAAGTCCGGTTGTTATCTCCGCAGAGAACAGATTTGTCAAATCATGGATGCATTATATACTCGGTCTTGAGGCCGCCATGTTCAGCGACTCGCCTTTCGAACCGTTCCGGGTCGAGTCCGAATTTGGAATGCCGGACTTGCCGTTCGCAATTTCCCATGACGGCGATACCGTGTTGCTTAGGGGGCGTATCGACCGTATCGACACAAACGGCATAGGCGCGGTCAGCGTGATAGACTACAAAACTGGGAAAGCGCCCACCCGGACAGATATAAACGAGGGACGGGCCGTTCAGCTTCCATTGTATATGAAAGCGGTACGTGAAATGCTCATGCCTGGGAAACAAGTCGAACGCGGGCTCTACTACAGCCTGAAAAAGGCGGACTATAATCCCGTCTCGGGAAAACTGACAGGATGTCCTGCAATCGATTCCGACATTGACGATATTATTAACACTGCCGTTCAGCAGGCGGTCGAGGCCGTAGTATCGATACGAAACGGAATATTTCCCGTTCCGGAAAAGTGCGGACGTTCGTGCGATTGGAAACCGCTCTGCAGAGGAAACCGTAAACGCAGGATGGAGGACGGCGATGCCGCTCGGTAATCTCGATAAAACGCAACGGCGCGCTGCGACCGCCGAGGGCGGAGAAATCGCCGTTTCCGCTGGTGCCGGTTCCGGAAAAACACGCCTTCTTGTTGCACGGTATCTGTATCTGCTGAAACGCGACGCGCTTCCACTATCGTCCATCGCGGCGATCACGTTTACCAATAAAGCCGCGGATCAGATGAAAGCCCGTATATATGAGGAAGCGCATAAGCTGGCCGAAAAATATCCCGGCGAACGCCTATTCTGGGCTGATATTGCAGAAAATGCCCATACCGCGCCAATATCCACTATCCATTCGTTCTGCAGTTCGATTCTGAGAAGATGTCCGGTCGAGGCCGGCGTCGATCCGTATTTCACTGTGATCGAAGAGGTAAGTAATTCCGAGCTGAAAAATGAGATCATACGCCGGTTTATCTCCGCAGAGTTAACGGAAAATCCGGAGGATATGGGATTTTTACTCGATACATTCGGCATGAATGGGCTGAAACAGAATCTCCGGATGCTGCTCGACAAGCGAACACAAATTGTCAAATTCCTCGATACAATTGCCGTAACCGGTGGAACGTCGCCAGAAGAACTTGAACGGAAATACATTGACAGCCTCGCCGAACAGGCGCGGTATTATCGCACAATGCTTAAAAAATTTCGCTCTCTGCGCCCCGGTGACGATAAACTCGCTAACATTCATGCCGATCTCGAACGCGGTTTCGGAAAGATATGCGATATGTTCGAACGGGATGAAATGGATACCGACATCGTAAACTCGTACATCGATATCGTAAACCTCCGGTGCGGATCTAAAAAGAAATGGGGCGAGAAACGCCTTAACGAAGTGAAACAGCAGATCAAGGAATGCAAAGCCTATCTCGAAAACCTTGTATCGTTTTATGAAAAAGAACGAAAGATCACCGCACGGGCGTCGTCGATGCTGATTCAGGCGTACACCCGGATTGACCGCATGTTCCTCGAACGTAAGAAAGCTGGCCGGTATCTCGATAACGACGATATTCTTATCGAAACATGGAAGTTGCTTCGGGCGAGCGGCAGAATCTGCGGAAATCTTTCGCGTGAATACCGTCACATCCTTGTCGACGAGTTTCAGGATACGGACGATATTCAGCTCGACATCCTTAGGATGATAACCGGTAATTCGTCGGCGACGCTGTTTACTGTGGGAGATTCCAAACAGTCAATATTCCGATTCAGAGGCGCCGATGTAAGGGTGTTCGACAGGTTCAAAGTCAAGGCGGACGGATTTATCAGAATGAATGCCAATTACCGGAGCACACCGGCGGTTCTTGCGTTTATCAATAATGCGTTCGGAAGTATTATCGGCGAGGAACTTGAGCATGAGGACGATATCATTTTTACGCCGATGATTCCGGACCGGCCCGATACGGGGGATGGCCCGGCAGTGGAATTGAACGTTTTCGATATTGACGGTAGCGATGCGGTTCGTTTGAAAGAGGCAGCCCATATCGCGAACCGTGCAAAAGAGATAGCGGAAGAAATCGATCTGAAAACCGGGAAACGGATATATTCCTATGGCGATATGGTTCTCCTGCTCAGAAAAGGCACCAGTATCGGCGTTTACGAGGAGACGTTTCTCCGCGCTGATATACCGTTCTTAAACAGGGTCGGCGGTAGACTGGCCGAAAGTCCGGTGGCTTACGATATCGGAAACCT
>CAZCDQ010000009.1:0-37283 GCA_964497605.1 uncultured bacterium | reverse complement strand
AACCTCTTTATCCTCGAACGTGTTGTATGAATTGATCGCCGATGCGTTGACTATCCGTCCTGACACAGAATTTACCGATGCGCCGCGAACATCGATGGTTAGTGTTTTCGTATTGGACGGATCGATATTGCAGACGGTGACATGGATCGTGCCGCTGTCGTCGCGGGATGCCGATGCGCTCAGCGCCGGAATGGACTGCCTGCCCATACTGCCGCGCCTGTCGCGTTGCATAGGCGGCGCAGGAATACCTACGGGTGCGTTGTACTGTTCGCATGTCAGGTTCGTTTCGAGCAGTTCAGCGTCGTGATGAACCGTATAGAGATCGAATGTGTGATAAGTCGGTGTCAGCAGCATATCAGCGCCGTCCGTGAGGATCATCGCCTGAAGGACATTCACCGTCTGAGCGATGTTCGCCATTTTGACACGGTCGGCATGGTTGTTGAAAATGTTCAGCACAACGCCGGCAAAGACCGCGTCACGGAGCGAGTTCTGCTGATACAGGAATCCGGGTGTGGAGCCGGGCTCGGGATTGTACCACGTACCCCACTCGTCAAACATGATCGCGACACGTTTCTGAGGATCGTACACGTCCATCACCGCCTCATGGCTGGCGAGCATTTCATCGTGCGCAAGGGCGCCGGAAAGAACTTGATACCATTCAACCTCGCCGAAATCGGTCGCCGAACCGGTTGCGCCCCGTTGAAAGACATAGTTATGGAAACTCATTCCACGCATCCGGCGGCCGCAGTTTTTCATAAGCGTTTCGGTCCATTCGGTATCGCCGCCGCTCGGCCCGCAGGCGATTTTAAAGATGCGGTTGTCGCCGTAATTGCGGACATATGTCTGGAAATGATTGTACATGTCGGAGTAATACTGGGCGGTCATGTTCCCGCCGCAGCCCCAGTTCTCGTTGCCGATTGCGAAATATGTCATGCTCCAGGGCTCCTCACGGCCGTTTTCGCGGCGAAGGTCTGCCATGGGGCTTTTGCCGTCGAATGTGATATACTCAACCCAGTCGCGCATTTCGCGGACACTGCCGCTGCCCACATTGCCGCAGAGAAAAGGCTCGCAGCCGATCTGTTCGCAGAGATCGAAAAACTCATGGGTGCCGAAATGGTTGTTCTCGGTCACACCGCCCCAGTGTGTATTGACAATAGTCGGTCGTTCGCTGCGGGGACCGATACCCTCCATCCAGTGATATTCGTCGGCGAAACAACCGCCCGGCCAGCGGATAACCGGACATTTGATTTTTTTCAGCGCCGCGACCACATCGTTACGGATGCCGCGGGTATTGGGAATCGAAGAGTCCTCGCCGACCCAGTAACCCTCGTAGATGCACCGGCCGAGATGTTCCGAGAAATGGCCGTAAATGTTTCTGCTAATGACCGGACCGGTTTGATCCTCATAGGCGTTGACAACCAGGGTGTTCTGAGCCGCCGCGAACTGGCAAACTAGGATAACGACGAAAACCGAAACCAAGACAATTTTAATCGCCCGCATACAAACCCTCCTTGAAATGAGTTTTTTTGATATTATTTGTGTTATCGTGTGTCAACTCTGAGAACAGTCACCGACTGCGCCGGAAACCGGTATGTCAGGGGCATGGTCAGGCCGGAAAGCGGTCGTTCACGCGGCGATACCAGCGCCGGCTGTTCGAGCGTGTTCTGATCCTCATAAGATTCGGCAGTCAGCGTCCACGCTGTACCGTTTCCTGATAGACGAGCGCCCGGAAGCGCAATCGCCGTTTCGCTGTCTTTCACCGACGCGTTCACCACTTTCATAATTATGTCGCCGTTCTCAGCGCGGCCGCCGACCGCATGAAGCGATTTACCGACATCTTTGGGAAGCGTCGTACTGATAATCTGCTCATCGTCGAGATAGCATGTCACACTGAGGCCGTCCACCTCGATGCGGATATCGTACCACAAGCCGGTTTCGATGGTACCCCGTGTCGATCTGCCGATAATGCCGCCGTAGGAATGCTCGATACAGTGCATTGGGACATCCATCGATTCGCCGCCGTTCCATTTGTTCAGAAAACCTCTGCGGCGCATCCCGAGGGTGAGACTCAACGATGTTCTGCCGCCGTTACGGACGCCGAAAAGAATACGGAATCCCTCCTCGCCATTGGTTTTACGGGCTTTCAGCGAGTACGTGTATTTCGTTCCGGTGTCGAATGTAGTATTCGTCGCCCGAAGATCGAATCCGTTTCCAACCTGCATGCCTATTTCGCCGTTATTGCTCCATTCACCACGGAATGGTTCCCATCCATCCGGATTGCCGCTAAACTCATAAATAGTGCGGCCGTTTGAGGTCACCTTGATCTCTTTGAATTCCGCCTGCGTATTGTCCATGGATATCCCGATGCCGCCGTCCGTACGGATTGGGATGATGTCCGATTCGACAGTCACCGGCGCCACGGTCTTCAGGCGGTTCGCGCTGTACATTTGCTGAAGGTAATAGGACGGCGTACCAAACGACTGGTCGCTGTCGAAATAGATAAGGTTCGGCCGCCAGTTAATAGTATTCACATTGGAAAACAGCGGCGCAAATGCGGTCATAACCACCACATCAGCATTGCGTTCCATGCCGTTCAGCAGAATCCCCTCGGTCAGCGCCGAGCGAAAATTGCCGTATGCCGCGGACTGCTGCACCGCATACTCTCCGAGGAACACTTTCGGGCCGCTGCGGTCGTACGTATCGTACCGTTCTGCGATACTGCCTGCCGAAAGCGGCGATATATAGGCGTGTTCATCGACAATCTCAATTGGTATGTCGGCGCCGCCGCGGGTGCCGTTTGCGATGATCACCATATCGGGATATTTTTCTTTGACTGCGTTGTATATCAGCATGTAGCGTTCGGGATACAGTTCGTTTCTGCCGTCCTCGTTACTGATTTCAAGGTATTTAAGACCGAACGGTTCAGGATGGCCGTTCTGTGCACGAAGCGCTCCCCATGCGCTCGATACCGGACCGTTGGCGTATTCGATGGCGTCGAGAACATCCTGCACGATCGGGCCCATTTCGTCGATCGGCACATCGCTCGCCTGAATGCGGCCGGGATCCATCACGCCGAATGCCGAGGTTGTTGTGGGAGTCCAGCTCATACCCGCATAGCAAACATACATCGGCACCGCGTCTACATCCTCGGCAAGCTGGAGATACTCATGGAATCCGAGGCCATCCGAACTCCAGTACACCCAGTGGGCATTGTAATGGCCGGGGCGTTCCTCGATAGGGCCGATGGTTTTTTTCCAGCGGTATGCCGACGCGCGGTCGTTTCCCTGGACATATGTCCCGCCGGGGAACCGGAGAAAGGACGGCGACAAGTCTTTCAACTTCTGCACCAGATCGGCGCGGAATCCCTGCGGACGGTTGTTCCATGTGGTGCGCGGAAAGAGCGACACCGTATCGATCCAAACCGTACCGTTCGCTTCGGAGGAAATCACCAAGCGTGCCTCGGGATCCGTCGCATTCGAGGTTATCGAGGCGGTATACTTCCGCCAATCGCCGCCGATGCCGGTTATTTCCGCCTCCCCGTAAACCGTGCCCTCGCGGTCCTCGATACTTACAACCAGCGGACCGGTGAAATCGCGGCATCGGGCGAATACTGAGAAGTCGTATGTCTCACCCCGTTTCACAGACATCCCCCAGTATCCCTCGTTGGCGATACCGGCGCGTCCACCCTCTGCGCTCACAAAGTCGATGCGAAGATTGCGGGTGTTCTTGTCGTTCAGCGGATGGTCGGTGTCGAAAAAGAACCGGACGGTCGATCCGCGCGGTTCAACCGGCTTCCATGCTTCCGGCGTAATACCCTCGTCAAATGACCGGTTTCGCACAAGTTCTGCATAGATACCGCCGTCGCCGGCGTGCCCTATCTCCTCCACAAAGAGGCCGTACATCATCGGGCTTGACTCGATGACGGGCGCGTTCAGATCGACAGTGATGGTCTGGGATTGAGCCGGCAATGACGCGAAACAGCAAACCGCTATGATGGCTGCAGCCGGCATGAGCAGATGTCTGTTATTACGTTTCATGAATTTCCTTTCTGGATTTTTGTGTTTCGAAATGATTCAATTCCATATATTTGCCGCCTATCGTGCTGAAAACTGATAAATGGTTGTTGTACGGTAGGTTTCACCGGGATTCAGCTCGGTCGAGGGAAAATCCGGTTTATTGGGAGAGTCGGGATAATGCTGCGTTTCGAGGCAGAATCCGGTACGGTATTCGTACGCTTTTCCACCCTTGCCGATTGCGCTGCCGTCCAGGAAATTGCCCGAATAGAATTGGATTCCCGGCTCGGTGGTCAGTACCTCCATAACACGGCCGGTAACCGGCTCATAGACTGTTGCCGCACTCGAAAGTGTACCTCCGCCGCTGGTAAGCGCCCAGTTATGGTCATAGCCGCCGCCAAACGCTATCTGCTCGTTATCCGCGTCGATACGGTTGCCGATGGCTGTGGATGTCCGAAAATCAAACGGCGTTCCCTCCACCGGACGTAGCTCGCCGGTGGGAATTAGACCGCTGTCGACCGGCGTAAACCGTTCTGCTGCAAGCATCAATTCATGGTTCAGGATATCGCCGGTCCCTGCAAGGTTGAAATAGGAATGGTTGGTGAGGTTCACCACCGTTTTTTTGTCGGTCGTTACCTCATAATCGATTCGGAGGGCATTGTCGTCAGTCAGCGTATAGGTGACCGCGGCCTGAAGCGTTCCCGGATATCCCTCTTCGCTGTCCGCGCTTGTATAGGTCAGCTTCACTGCTGCGGAACCGGGTGCCTCCTCGGCGTTCCATACCCGCGTGTTGAATCCGCCTGCGCCGCCGTGGAGCGAATTGACGCCGTCGTTTGCCGGAATGTTATAGGTAACGCCGTCCAGAACAAACCGTGCATTACCAATCCGGTTGCCGTAGCGTCCGATTATAGCGCCGAAGTACGACTTGTCGTTCTCATAACCGGCAACCGTGTCATATCCCAGCACGACATCGTCAAACACACCGTTTCGGTCCGGCGCGGTGAGAGAGACGACAACACCTCCGTAGGTTGCTATTTTCGCCTGCATTCCATTCGCGTTAGTCAGTGTATAAAGCGTGATCGGGGCACCGTCCGCAGTAACGCCGAACGGTTCGGACTGAATCTGTGATGTCATTTTTTCCTGCCTGTCTGTTGTGCCGCATCCCGAAACAATCAGGATACATACGAGTGCGATAACCGCTCTGGTTCCGAAACTATTACATAACATTATCGTTTCTCCGTGTTAATATTTAGAAGTTATTTTCCGGAAGAAAGTGTAAAAGAAAAATAAGTTTGTAAACGTTTACAATTAAGAGGGCTTTTCGCTGAATGTCAAGTTTTTTCTTACTATTAGGCCGTGAATTGTGTATCTTACGTAAAATATTTCGAAAATCAACTTTGTAACGGGATAATTATGCCTACCCAGAATGATGTCGCTCGCGAGGCCGGGGTGTCGATTGCAACCATCTCGCGTTATGTGAACAACAAGGATTCGATTAAACCCTCGACTCGTGAACGTGTCAGGAATGCGGTCGAAAAACTGGGATACCGTCCCAATCTCATCGCTCGCTCGCTGAAACTGCGAATCACCAATACGGTGGCACTGATATTTGCGGATATCAAAGACCCGTTTTTCAGCTACATCGCCAACAAAGCGGAACAGGTCGCGCATGCCCACGGTTTCAGCGTTATACTTTGCAATACCGAATACGATCCCGAAAAGGAACTCAGGTATATCGAGCTTTTGAAAAACCGCAATGTGGACGGGTATCTGATTCTTACGACGGTTATGACAAATACCGATCTATATGCGGCGCTGAAAAAAGAAAATGTGGTTTTTGTCGATCAAAGTTCCGGTTTTCGGGACGAGTTGTTTGTAAAGCTTGACAACCGTGAGGGGGTTCGGCTGGGGATCGAATATTTGGTGAACATGGGGCACCGCGATATCGGAGTCATAAATCTGACAAAGTCCTCAACAACGGGGTTCGAGCGATTCGAGGGTTATAAGAACGCACTGGAACAATACGGAGTCTCGCACGATGATAAATATGTAAAATTTGCACAGTCTCCGGACTGGACAGGAACGAGTTTTAGGTTAACAGAGGAACTTCTTCGCATGGGCAACCGGCCGACCGCCCTGTTTCCCATGAACGGCGCAACAACCATCGGCGCACTCCGCGCGGTTCACAAGCACGGGTTGAATATTCCCGACGATATCTCGATAATCGGGTTCGACGAGTATTATTTTTCCGAACTGCTGTCACCCGGCATTACGACAATCGCGCAGCCGGTCGAGGATTTCGGCGAGAACGGTATGAAATTGCTCATCGACATTATCAAAAATAAACTACCCCGCCGCCGGAAAATTATCGAACTCAAACCGTCACTCATCGAGCGGAACTCCTGCAAACAAATCCGTTAGGCCGCCGGAACATAATAAAAAAAACAGCGCACCTGAACGACCCGGCACGCTGTTTGATTTTTCTCTTGCGGTTCCATTGATTCCGAACTGAAGGCAAAAAACTCAGCCTCGGTTTATCTGTACAGCCATTACACTACTTTGCAATATTTGCCAATGCCTGCGGCCCGAGACGGTCCTCAAGCTGTTTCAGGAAAAGGCTGCTTGGTGTCACATGAACGTCGAGAGATTCCATATAGCCGTCCGGCTTGGAATTGTCCTGGAGCGATAAATTGAATGACGTGGCGTTGATACCGATGTGGCCGAACGTGAAGTTGTTCGCCGTAGGCGGCTGCTGAATGCGGAACTGGCCCTCGCAGTTCCACATTACAATATTTGCCCCGGCCCAACCGATGATGTAATCCCAATATCGTGCAGTCAGCGGCGCCTTAACGCGGTCGTAGAGAACGCCGGTAACCCAGCGGTTGTGCGGTTCGCTCGTAGAGTACGGGCGGGTGGCGACACAATCGTGAAACACATTGGGACCTGCCGCGCTCGGGGTTTGGAGAACAAAGGAATGACGGCCCTGATCGGAAAGGCAGCGCTGAATGAGATTCATCTGACCGTTAATCGAGAACGTAAAACGCCTGCCGCCCCAGCGCATGGAAACCGGCGCAAGGCTTGTGCAGTCCTGGATAGTATTCGACCGCGCGGTGCCGGTCACACTTACCATGTTGTTGGCGAAATGAAGCGCGGTGACATCGCGTACCCAGCAGTTTTTGGCGTTTGAGATGCTGATGAACGTCGACCAGTGGTTTTCGTCCGAATAGTATTCCTCGGCAAGATAGGGTTGACGGTCGATATTGCCGTATTCCCGCTGACGGACATTCTGGTCGAAATCGGACATGCCGCGGAGATTCTCGACACCGACATTCTCTATACGGCCCGGATCGGTATACTTAATTATGTCGCCGCCGCCCCATTTCGCCTCGATGGCGCACATAATCGGGGCATCCACGGTGACAGAATTGCCGTCGATGGCGATAATGACACGCTCATAGTTGACATCGAACGGCCGCCAGGAATTCCGCCCGACGCTTTCCTCATCCTCGCCGATCTCCCTAATCCAGTCCTCGTTTCCGTGACGGGTTACGAAAACGGCATCGCCGACATTGTATCCCTGTGTGTTCTCCACGGTAAACGATCGCGCGCCGACCGGGACATAATCGTCGGTTATACGTTTGATCGTGGTGGAATCCGGTTCGGCTCCGCCGGTGCCGGAGATCGAAATGAGTCCGCCGCGTCTGCCGCCCCGTCCTCGTCCGCGTGATTGCGTATCCTCTTCCTGCTGAACGACCTTGCCGATGAGAATAGCGCCGAGATCGTCCTGCCCCGCGCCGCGCAGCACTACGCCGCTTGTGCCGATGGTGACCGGGCTGTTCATTTCGTAATAGCCGGCCCGAAGGAGCACAGCGCCGCGGAATCCGTTAGCGTCGGGCGGCATGGCGCTGACACTGTCGATAGCGGCCTGAATGACCGGTGCAGCGTCACCCTCGACGCCCCATATTGCGACCTTGTTCGGGATGATGGGAAGCCTTACTCCGCCGCCTTTGTAGCCTGCGTTGGAGAAATCGGGGATGATATTCCCCAGAGAGTCCGGGGCATAAACAAGTTTGCTGTCGATTCCCGGATACACGCGGGTGGTGTAGTTGATGCCGCTTTCCGAGTTAACGGTCAGTGCAACGGCGAGCATGAATCCCGCCATGAGCAGAAAAATTTGTATCGGTTTCATCGTTCCTCCTGAAAAGAATTCCGTGATAATGTGGCAGCGGTAAATGACTATTTGCAATCATTTAGGGTGCATTTTATAGTTTAAATAACATACGATATTGTCGTGTATAATTCGGATATTAAATCCAAATTACATTATTGCCCTGTTTATTGCAACAGATTTTTGTAAACGTTTACATGCAGCGCCGGATACCATTCGGACAAATCAGCCTCTCAGATTACAATTAATATGCAATTTTCAGCAATTTCAACCGTTTTGGGAGATTATGAATACGTCCTGCGGAAATGCTTTATAAGCTGACAGGCACAACGACATTCGCGCCGGCTCAGAAGAAATCGGTTGACAGATTTGCGATTCCAGCTATATTGCAATAGAGAGGTAATGCCAAGCAGGGGGTTTCGAGACTTATATATGGCATAAAATAAAATCCCTGCGATAATATCGTTTCCTGAACGTGAAAGGAAGTGAGAACATGCATGTATTAGACAGATTTCACCATCTGCCTGAAAGAAGCAAAAACGAAATTTTCGGATGGAGTATGATTTCGTTCGTTATTGTGTTTTCGGCAATATTGGCATGGCTTGTGTTCGATTTTATCTGCTCGTGTTTAAACGGGATGACAGTTACCCCGTGGTAAATAAACACACACTATTTTTCCGGCAGGATAAACCGAATTTGTTCACAAGCGGACATACTGTGCAATGTCCGATATGCGGCATATATTTCAAAAAAAGCTTACCGAGAGAGGGCGTCTTTTTTACATACGTCCGCCGGATGTCAATATTTACCTGATAAACGGAATGTTATTTGCGGAATTGCACGGCGACACGGACTTTTCCGGAAGATGCGACGCGATTTTTTCTTTGAGAAAGTTACACGCTGCCGATTCGTCCTCGTCCAGCATGATTTCCTGAAATTCAAGCAAGTCGTTTGCCTCATCAAACATTATGCAGACTGTCCGCGGACCGTGCGGCGTTGTTTCCGGGATTGTCAGCGTAACATCCGGCGCCCGATACATTTTCGCCAAAACACACCATTCGATATGAGACAACTTTCGCACGCAATCGCGAACAATATCGCACTAAAATCAGCACCGGTGCTAAAAAAACACTTGACAAATTGCGGCGGGGGGGGGTATATATTAGAATATACTAAAAGCGATAGCAATTTATTACAAGCAAAATATCAAGCTATTTAATCTCTTTGGGTCTAATTCCCCGAAGCTTGCTTCGTATGGTATCTGTATTTTCCCTGTTGATACCCCGTAGCTTGCTGCGGGGTAGTTCATTGCCGCAGTTTCCATTTTTTATAAAAACAAAAAGGAGGTGGTCGAAATATTTTGACATGATGCAGATTTGCTCCTCCCTTTCGTAAAAAGATTCTTATGAAAAATTGAACATCATTTTATGTGCAGTCCTGTAACGTCCTCAATTAAAAGGATTTATCATGAAATCATCATCGTGTAAATATTTTGTTCTATTTTACATTTTCTTTTTTGTTTTATTCATCTTTCCTCATACCACGAATGCCGAATGGAAAAATGTCGACAGCGAAGTGTCTACTGATTTGAATGATGTTGTATTCGCCGACGAGTTTCATGGATGGGCGGTTGGCGATAGCTCAACAATTTTAGTCACCATTGATGGCGGTAGAACTTGGAATCGTCAAACTTCTCCAATTAAAAATATAGAACTTGAAAAAGTTTATTTTGTGAATGATAGTGTTGGTTATATCATTGGATATCCAAGTACACTTCTTTCAACTAAAGATGGTGGCGACAGCTGGGTTATATCTGATGTTTTTGACGGACACTTTTTACATGCTGCATGTTTCATAGATGAACACAAGGGATGGTTGACAGGATATACGGGTGGTCATGATAGATGGGGAGCAATTTTTCATAGTAATGATGGCGGAGAAAAATGGGAAAAACAGTATGACACTTCTTCATTATTCTTTGAAAAAGATATTTTTACAGGTATAAGTTTCATAGATGAAAATAATGGTTGGGTTCTCGGTGGTGGTTATGAAGATAATTTTAACCACACAAATATTTATAGAACTTATGACAGCGGTAAAAGCTGGAAAAAAATAAGCTCTGTAGAATCACCCAGATATGAGATTAGAGTTGTTTCCCCTGATACAGTCTGGGCTTATTCATCAGGTTTTGCAAGATCAATAAATGGTGGATTAAATTGGGAAACCAGCGGAAGAGATATACCTGGACTCCCAGGTAATTGTAAAGATATCTGTACTATTGAGGGGCAAAATGGATGGGGAATATGCTATGATGTAAATCTAAAAAGATCTTATATAATATCAACAAATAATGGAGGTAGTTCTTGGGAAGAAAGTTTTTCAAGCAACAAATATCATTTTAATGCAATAACATATGCGGAGAGAGATATCATATGTGTTGTCGGTTCAGATGGACTTATAATGACTCATATTAATAAGGCAAACAATATAGATGTCTCAATAAATAATTATCCTGAATCATTTCATTTAATTGGAAACTATCCTAATCCCTTCAATTCAAATACAACTATTTCATTTTCTCTATTAAAATCCTCTCAAGTTAAATTAAATATTTATTCAATTACTGGTCAAAAAATAACTACGCTCGTCGACGGTTTTATGAGCATGGGCGAGCACACGGCGCAGTTCGACGGCGGCGGCCTTTCGAGCGGAATGTATTTCTACCGGTTCGAGGCGGGAGATGTGGTGAAAACGGGCAGGATGACATTGGTAAAATAAAACGGCACAACGTAGGGGGCGGTTCGCGAACCGCCCTTACATGCTCTTATTGCAGTCATTCCCGAGAGTTTAACGAGTCGGGAATCCATAATGGGGATTGTCGTTGATTCCCGTATTCACAGGAATGACTGTTGAATCCGAAATATTATCTGTGCAATCATTTAATCTGCGTCAATCTGCGGTTCGGACGTTGTGCATTTCTTTTCGATTAATCTCACCGAATCCGCACATCGACCCGAAACATCCTTGTACGGGCAAACGGCACTATTCTTTCAGGCGAGTGCCTGAGGATACAATCCCAAATTACACTTGACATACGCACATAGTATCCATACCTTTTTTCCATTGGAAATCAAATGAAAAAAGGAGACGTTATGCGCACGAACATGAATCGGAGAACCGCGCTTAAGACAATGGCCGCTGCCGGATCGGGCGCGATGTTGTCGCAATGCGCCACACAGAAAACAGCCGCAAAAAAGAATATTGTATTTGTGATGACCGACGATCAGACAGTCGATCAGATGAGTTGCTACGGTCATCCCTACCTGGAAACCCCGAACATGGACCGGCTTGCAAGCGAGGGAACTCGGTTCAATCATTGTTTTTGCAACAACTCGCTCTGCGCCCCTGCGCGGGCGAGTGTCCTCACTGGATGTTATTCGAATAAAAGCGGCATTAAGGGCAATACCGAACGTGACGGCATGGTCGAGGAACTCAATCCAGCGCTGGAAACGTTCCCGGAACTGCTGAGAAAGAACGGCTATTTTACCGCGATAGTCGGGAAATATCATATCCGTCAGGATCCAAAAGGTTTTGACATCTGGAAAATCCTTCCCGGCCAGGGGTCGTACTTTGAGCCGGAATTCATCGAGAACGGTATAACGACGCAGAATTCGGGATATGTCACCGATGTCATTACCGACAAAACCCTTCAGGTAATGGAGGAACGGGATAAATCGAAACCGTTCTGCCTCGTATACCAGCACAAAGCCCCGCACCGGCCGTTCACACCGGCACCCCGTCACGCCCATCTCTGGGACGATCTCGAACTGCCGTTGCCGGAAACGTTCAACGACAATTATTCAACCCGCGAGATTGCGAAAATGTCGACAGATATGCGGATTGAGGAAAGCCTTGCATCCGATTACGACGATCTGCCCGAGGGCATTTCTGAAGAGGAAACCCGCCGGTGGATATATCAGCGGTTTGTGAAAGACAGTTGCCTTGCGGTCAAAGGGGTTGACGAAAATCTCGGCAGAGTGCTCGACTATCTCGAGCGTGATGATGTCAAAGACGATACCATCATCATATACACCAGCGACAATGGATTCTATCTCGGTGAATATGGCTGGTATGATAAACGGTTCATGTATGAACCCTCCCTGCATATCCCGCTCGTTATCAGTCATCCGGGAATCGGCACGCCTGGACAGGTGATCGACGAGATGGCGAGCAACACCGATTTCGCGCCCACAATTCTCGAGCTTGCAGGCGTTCCGGTACCGTCGTCCATGCACGGCCGCAGTCTGGTTCCTATTCTCGAGGGAAACATTCCTGCGGATTGGCGTGAGTATTCGTATTACGAATATTACGAGAATTCGTGGGAATTATATAAAGATATGAAACCCGAGGAAATCAACGATCAAACGAATGTGCGGTATTTCAACGCCCATCGTGTAACACCGCACCGCGGCGTACGAGGCGAGCGGTATAAGCTTATCGAATTCCATACCGAAGATTACTGGGAACTGTTCGATCTCGAGGAGGATCCGAACGAACTCAGGAACGTTTACGGCGAGCCCGGTTACAATGACATAACTGCAAAACTCCTGACCGAACTCAGGAGACTTCAGGCTGTCTACGGAAGCGACAGCTGATCACACGGCAGATGCATTTAATGTTAATACATACCGCTTAAAATATACCGCTGCATACAACCGAGAGGAATGAACGATGAAAACGTACCGGACAACCGTTCTTTTTACGGTTTTCGCATTACTTGCATTCAGCGCAGTCTCATACACCCAGCCGCTTTTCAACAGAGCGCCTGAGGTGCTTCCCGGCACCGACCCGCAGTGGCGGAATCCGTCATATTGGATCAGACAGATGATAAGTCCCGACGAGGTTGTGCTCACGGTCGAAGAAATTATGCGGATGAATGCAGATTTCTATGCGAAACTGGAGCAGCCCGACCCCTATGCCGGACTCCAAAAGGAGCGGATTCCAAACCTAATGCACTGGTGGCCCGGTTGGGTTGAACCGGTTGCACCCAATCTTTCCGAAATGACGTCCGTTCAGGTGGCCGATCTCGCCCGCGAACGGATCAGTATTCAGAAAGAGTATCTCCGGAGCCAGGCTTATGGTAATTACAACAACATAGAGTACAGCGAAGCGGATATCAGAGCCTTTGAGGATGAAATGGCCGAGAATGCTATCGGTAGTGAACTGACAATCCGAAACGGTCTTGCGGTAAGGACGGTACGGATGAGAAATGTGCCGACGTTTATTCCCTTTGAACCGGGGATGACTACTTCCGGTGAACGGCGGTATGATATGTTCAATATCTGCATGGTAAAAATTGGGATGCCGGTCACAGTCATGCATGTATCGAAATCGGGAGAATTTTTGCTGGCGTTGAGCGAGGATGCTTTCGGATGGGTACGTGCCGAGGATATCGCGTTCGGCGGAGAAGCCGGAATCAGAAAATTCGCCGATCCCGTTGACTTTGTGGTCTGCACCGGCGATCGTGTCATGTACTATGCCGACGAAGCCTGCACTATCGCCTCGGGATGGTTCCGCATGGGCGACCGCCTTCCTCACGGCGAGTCCGACGAGCCCCGTCACATTATGGTTCCGGTTCGTATGACCAACGGCCAGCTCATTTTCGAGACGGCGTGGATCACCGAGGACGCTCAGGTGCACGAGGGCTATGTACCGTATACCCGCAGAAACGTGGTCGAAATCGCTTTCAGACTCCTGGACAACGCCTATGATTTCACCGGCGGACATTTCGGGCGGAACCACGAGACCACCTATCGCGATATTTTTGCATGCTTCGGATTCCGGCTGCCGTGGCATGGCGCGCTGTTTACCCTGTTCGGCGACAATCCCCACAACGCGGATGTGGCGATGCCCGATACGGACAATAACAACAAAGGACAGTTCGCGACAATTTTATCCCACGAACCGTTTCTCAGCCTTCACACCGCGGGCGGGCATCCGCAGCTTCTCCTCGGGAGAACCGCCGACAATGTACCCATCGTATTCGACCATAACGGCTACGAATACAAAGAGAACGATACGGTATACAAAGTTCGGCGGACTTGTGTCGGGCCCATGACAACGCCGGGTGTCACGGCATACATGCTTCGACGGCCGCTGACAACGCTTGAGCTGAAATAAAGAACAGACACATAGTTTAGAAAAAGGCACAAATTGAAAAACGTGGGGGGGCAGCCCATGTGGCTGCCCTTACTCCACTATCAATTCTGTAAATTCCCTCATAGAAAGGGACATTTTAATGCTGCCACAATAATCATCTATCCTGACAAAGGGAAACCGGCGGCAGCCGGAGGGGGGTCATCACCGTGTACCGCCGGATTACCATTCACCCCATGCTAATTTCAATGTGGCCGCCGAACCGACACGGTATTTCTACTATATGGTAAAAGGCCAATAATGTTGCTATTGAAGCGCAGTGCGCGTAGAGGACGCAAAGAAATATGAGGAATATAGCATTATACAAGATATCGTTACCGGCAGGTGCAGTGATGCTGATCGTTTTCTTATTCATCGCAGCGTCTGCATCCGCCGATCTCTACGAACGCGCCCCGTATGTGCTGCCCGGTACACTGCCCGAAATGCGCACAGTCGGTTACTGGGTTGACCGCATGGACGCCCCCGACGAGATCATTCTCACGGCAAATCAAATTCAGGCGATGAACGAAGCATATGAGCATAAAATTAAATCTCCTGAACCTTTCAAAGGTGTTAAAGAAGAGAGAATCCCCAATCTGTCCCACTGGTGGCCCGGGTATGTCATGACACCGCCCGATCTTTCCTCCATGAGCGCACGGGCAGTTGCCGATACGATACGGGCGTGGATACAGACCGAAGTCGACTATCTCCGGAGCAAGGATTTCGGAAATGCACTCGCGGTAAAATACAGCCCGCGCGATCTCGATTCGTTCGAAGCTGAAATGGCGATTGAACGTGTCGATCCAAACCGTCAGCTCCGCAGGGCCATCGCGGTCAGAACGACGCAGGTCAGGATTATCCCGACGTTCACACCCGATCAAATCGGCGCGCAGGACAACGGAAAAATGCGATGGGATATGTTCAACACATTCATTCTCAAAATCGCAAATCCGGCGACGGTGCTTCACCGGTCGGATTCGGGGGAGCATCTCTTTGTTTTGACCGCGGACGGTTACGGCTGGGTCAAATCGAGCGACCTTGCGTTCGGAAACGATGCCATAATCGGTCGGTTTACCGATCCCCGCGATTTTGTGGTGTGCACCGGCGACCGCGAAGTGTTTTATGCTGACCGTTCCTGTGAATATGCCTCCGGATGGTTAGGCATGGGCGACCGTCTGCCGGTTTCGTCCGGCGGGAACGGACGGGAAATACTTATCCCGTTCAGAATGCCGGACGGCAGCCTGACTGCAGAGACGGCCTGGCTGGCAGAGGATGCCGATATGAGCCGCGGATGGCTCCCCTATACACGCCGCAACATTGTCATGACAGCATTCAAACTGCTCGATAACGCCTACGATTTCACCGGCGCATGGTTCGGCCGTCACCACGAAACCACTTACCGGGATATTTTTGCGGTTTTCGGTTTCAGGTTGCCGTGGCACGGCGGCCTGTTCACCCATTACGGCACCAACGAATCGGTTATGCTCAGCAGCATCGGGAAAGAGGCGCAGTACCGGACCATCCTTGAAAACGAACCGTTTGTAACAATTCAGAGCTGCGGAGGACACGCACAGCTACTCCTGGGCGAATATAACGGCGTTCCCGTTGTGTTTGATCAGCACGGCTACGGTTACACCGACAGCAGCGGAACGGACGTTGAAATACGTCGGTGCTGCATCGGTACAGTGAAAATGCCTACGTATTTTCTCACACGGAACGTAACATTCCTTAAATTAAAATGATTGACAGGACGTTTTCTTATAAAAAAGCGGAGTGGAAAGACATAAGATATATAATAACAATATATTGCGAGGCACACATGCATTAAAAAGCTTCCACATATCGTTTTTTATGCCAAATTATTTCGCGCACAGGTACCGTTAAAAATGCTTTTTTTCTTGACAAACATTCAGATATTTCTATATTGCCTTAGCTTTTTGTAAAAAATCTGACACAATTCCCCGTTATGAAACCGGTTTTTGACGGATTATATAAAGCTGAAAAATTCCTTTAAATTCAATTTCCGTTTGTATCCCTGAGAATTTTGTAATGTATGCGGTGCCGAATCGCATATCAATATTATATGTACAATCAGAACGTATGAATAGAACATCATCATAATGAACACCGTTTCAATTATCCACACTGTTCGTCCACAAATCGGCGATTGAATCATTATTAACATCGTATCGAAATGCGCACACACACATAAACTTTTCATAATATTTAATCCGGGACCAGTCCCGAAGAAGGAATCGTACAAACATGAATTTGGACATTAGCGAACTGAAGAAAATGAAAATCTCCGAGCTGAGCGAAATGGCGAAAAAGCTCGGTGTAAACAATCTGGCAGGAACGAAAAAAGCGGGTATTATTTTTTCGATTCTCGCCGCACAGGCACAGAAAAACGGCCTGATCTTTGCCGAGGGGGTTCTGGAGGTGCTGAGCGAGGGATACGGCTTTTTGCGGTCGGCGCAGTATAATTATCTTCCCGGGCCGGACGATATCTATGTATCGCACTCTCAGATTAAACGTTTCGCACTCAAGACCGGGGATACGGTTTCTGGACAGATCCGTCCGCCGAAAGATTCAGAACGATATTTTGCGCTGCTCAAGATCGAAGCGGTCAATTATGAGAATCCCGAGACCGCAAAAGACAAAATATTTTTCGACAACCTAACACCGATTCACCCCATGGAGAAATTCGACCTTGAAACAACACCGGGAGAAATGTCGACACGTATCATGAACCTTCTAAGCCCGATCGGATTCGGTCAGCGCGGACTTATCGTTGCGCCGCCATTTACCGGTAAAACGATGCTTATGCAGAAAATCGCGAATGCCATCACGACAAATCATCCGAAAACGAAAATGATTGTGCTGCTCATTGACGAACGCCCCGAAGAGGTCACCGAGATGCAGCGGGCGGTGAACGGCGAGGTGATATCCTCCACATTCGACGAGCCGCAGGAACGTCATGTGCAGGTCGCAAACATAGTCATTGAGAAAGCGAAACGGCTTGTTGAGCACGGCCAGGATGTGGTGATTTTGCTCGACTCTATCACCAGAATGGCGCGGGCGCATAACAATGTTATTCCGCATTCAGGGCGAATCCTGTCCGGCGGTATCGACGCTAACGCGCTGACATGGCCGAAAAAGTTTTTCGGCGCCGCGCGTAAAATCGAAAACGGCGGCAGCCTGACCATTATCGCGACAACGCTCATCGAGACCGGCTCACGGATGGACGAGGTTATCTACGAGGAATTCAAAGGCCGCGGCAATATGGAACTCGTGCTCGACCGTAAGCTGTCTAACCGCAGGATTTTCCCCGCCATGGATATCAAACGCTCGGGAACACGGAAAGAGGAACTTCTTTTATCCGAGGCCGAACTCAACAGAATCTGGATTCTGCGCCGTATGCTTGATCCCATGGGAACCGCTGAGGCGCTTGAATATCTGGTTGATAAGGCGCGCCAGACAAAAACGAATAAACAGCTCATCGAAAGTATGAGCACCATGGTATAGCCGTGTATGCGTCGACGCAGATCAAAAGGGGAGAGTATCTCCCCTTTTTGTATACCCGGACGAGAACGTCCGACAAAATTTTTCTGGAAAACCGCGATTCAATCCTTTATATTGTTTATTTTATCGTCAGGAAATATGATGAAACCAATTGCAAAATGTTTCGTTTTTATTAATACAACATTTTTGCAATAACGAGTGATAATGTGCTTACAGGAAGGAGATTTTGAATGATCAAAATCGAAAACCTTACGAAATATTACGGGGATTTCAAAGCCGTCGACAACATTTCATTCACCGTGAACGACGGTGAAATCCTCGGTTTCTTAGGGCCGAACGGTGCGGGAAAAACCTCGACAATTAAAATTCTCACATGCTTCATGCCGCCGACCGAGGGAAAAATCACCTTTAACGATTTCGATGTCATGGAAGATTCCATGGAAATCCGCAAAATGATCGGATACCTTCCCGAAAACGCGCCTCTTTACGAATACATGGGTGTGTACGAATACCTGAACTATATCTGCGATCTCAGAGAAATATTTGGCGCCAAACGAAAAGAACGGATTTCCAAAATGATTGAACTCTGTGGACTCACCCGCATGATCGGAAAAGATATCGGCGAACTTTCAAAGGGATACCGTCAGCGTGTGGGAATCGCGCAGGCGCTCATCCACGAGCCCGATATTTTGGTGATGGACGAGCCGACAGTCGGACTCGATCCGAATCAGGTTGTCGATATCCGAAGTCTGATAAAAGATGTCGGTAAGGAAAAAACCGTGGTGCTGTCGACACACATTCTCAGCGAGGTCGAGGCAACCTGCGACCGGGTGGTCATTATATCCTCCGGCGAAATCGTTGCTGACGGCAAAACCGATGACCTGATCAGACGCCATGCCGACCAGACGGTTCTTCGCATTGAACTGAAAGGAAAAATCAGCGACGCCGCAATGGTTCTGTCTGCAGTCGAGGGTGTCGGCAAAGTGAAACGCATCAGGGATGAAAACCTTGAAGTTACGAAGCTCGACATAACTGTTTCGAGCGACGAGGATATCTCCGAAGCGATATTCAAAACAACCGTCGATAAAGGATGGATTATTCTCGGGATGAATCAGCATAAAACGAATCTCGAAGATGTATTCAGACAACTCACTATTACAGCCAAAGGCGGTTCACAATGAAAAAAGCATTCTCAATTTTCCGCCGCGAACTGGCAGCGTATTTCTACTCGCCGATGGCATATATCATTATCTCGGTTTTCCTGCTTTTGACAGGATGGTTCTTTACAAGCGAGCTGTTTTTAGCAGAAACGTCTTCGCTCCGCTCCGTATTTAACAATATCATCTTCATTTTCATCTTCTTCATCCCCGCGATTACCATGCGGCTTGTAAGCGAGGAACGGAAAAGCGGGACTATCGAGCTTCTTGTGACCATGCCGGTGAGCGACATCGAAATCATACTCGGGAAATTTTTTGCCGGGCTTGCACTGATTTTCGTCGCGATACTGTTCACCATTCCGTATGCTCTGACACTGATGTTTCTCGGCGAACCGGACATCGGAATGCTGATTACCGGGTATTTCGGCCTTATACTTCTTGGTGCCGGATATGCCTCCATCGGTATATTCGCCTCGACCATAACGAGAAATCAGGTTGTGGCGTTTATCATATCGTTTGTGATAATATTCGCCTTGTTTATGGTCGGAAGCTTTCTTACAATATTACCGGTTTCGATCGTGCCTATTCTCCAGTTTTTAAGCATTGATTATCATTTTGAAAATATCGCACGCGGAGTTCTCGATTCGCGCGATATTCTTTACTATTTATCGCTGATCGTTTTTATGCTGGCTCTTTCGAAACTTTCTCTTGAAAGCCGTAAATGGAACTAAGGAGTATATATAGATGAAAACAATAAAAAGCACATCGATATTATCGCTGATATTTCTTTTCGGTATACTGGTAGTGATAAACGGCATCGCAGTGCGGAAGTTTGTCCGGCTCGACCTGACCAGCGGAAAGATTTATTCGTTATCGGAGGGATCGAAAGAAATTCTCAGCAATATCGACGGAACTGTCCGGATCCGTGCGTTTTTCACACCGGATCTCCCGAGTCCTCACAACATGACCGAGCGGTATCTCCGAGATCTGCTCGAGGATTACAAAGCCTATTCCAACGGCTCGCTTCAGTACGAGTTTGTCGATCCCGGGAGCAGCGAGGCCCTCGAAAGCGAGGCGTCGAGTTTCATGATACCCGCCCATCAGTTTCAGTCCGTCGTGAACGATAAGGTAGAAGTCAAAATGGGATATACGGGGCTGGTTGTCATGTACGGAGACCGCAGGAGAGAGACGATACCGTTTGTCGAGAATGTGGGGAATCTTGAGTATGAAATCTCATCGATAATCAACCGCCTCACATCCCCGGCGCTTCCCAAGCTCGGGTTGACACTTTTCGGCAACGAGGGGACAGATTTTTCGATACAGCGGCTTTATGAGTCAATCGAGCCGAACTTTCAGGTTGTGCCGGTCAATCTGAGCGAACCGATCCCAGCCGATATCGAGGGTATTTTCCTGGTCAACCCCCGTGTTCCGCTCACCGAATGGCAGCTTTACAATCTCGATCAGTATATCATGGCAGGCGGGAAACTCGCGCTTTTCGCAAATTCCTACGATTTGGATAAGCAGAACAGCGTGTTCCGTTACCGATCGGCAAATCTCGAGGGTTTTTTGGCGAATATGGGAATCTCTATTGGAAATAATATCCTGATTGACAACCGGTGCGGTTCGGTTCAAATTGCGGATCCGAGTGGATTCTCCCGCGCACAGCAGACGGTCAAATGCCCATTCATGCCAAGCATCATTCTCATCAACGATGAGAACATCATCACACGAACATTGAGTATGGTTCAGACATATTTTCCCTCATCCGTGGATGGGGCCGAGGCGGCGAATAAAGGTTATGAAGCCGAGGGACTTCTTTATACATCAAATTATTCGGGCCGTTATACCGGAAGCACCGTACCGATGCAGCTCATCCGCGAATGGGACCGCCCGGATTTCAAGGAACAGCACATCCCGGTGGCGCTGGTTGTAAAAGGAAAATTCGAATCATATTTCGCTGAATCCGGTCCGCCCCCGAAACCTGCTCCGGGAACTGGCGCAGGCGGCCATATTGTTACAAGCGAAGAGTATAATGGTACGCTTATCCCGGCCTCGAAAGAGGAAAACAGAATCGTTGTTGTCGGTGACGGTCATATGCCGCTTGACGAGTATTTAACAGGACATCATCGTGAGATTTTGTTTTTGCAGAATATCGCCGACTGGCTCGTACAGTCCGAGGGACTGATCTCAATTCGCTCGAAACAGGTTGTTGCTGAACCGTTGGCTACGACGTCAAGCTTTGAAAAAAAGCTCTTTAAATGGGCAAATCATTTCGGCCCGGTTATACTGATTATCGGCCTCGGACTTATACTCTGGCAGGTACGCCGATTCAGGAAAAAAGCGCTTTATGCTCATTTTAACCCGGGAGCGGATGCATGAAAAACAAAACCACGCTGATTCTCGGCATTCTGTTTGCCGTGCTGCTGATATACTATCTTGCGATCTCGCTCAATCCTCCGGAGGTCACCACTGGAGCTGATCCTCTGTTCGAGGGAGAACCGCCCGATATCGACCGTGTCGAGTTCTCAAGGTCGCGGCGTGGCGATATCGTTCTTGAGCGAAGAAACGATACATGGTATATGACTAAACCGTTCGAATTCAAAGCATATGACCGTCAGGTCGAGGGTATGCTCGAAGATTTGTATAATACGTACATCGATTTGGATGAAGTGGATAACAATCCCGAAGCGTTCGACCGTTACGCTGTGGGCGAGACCTCGGGTACATCGTTCAAAGCGTTCAGCGACGGCGGGATGGTGCTCGATGTTATCGTTGGCCGTCAGACAAAGGAAATCGGCCATTCATATGTCAGGCGGAACGGTTCGAACACGGTCGAACTCTGGCGCGGTATGCTTTCACAGGATGTGATTTTGCGGGCCGAGGATTGGAGGGACAAGGTGCTGTTCAAAATCAACGAAACCGATATCATTTCAGTCGAGGCTGTTGAGGGAGATACTTCACGAAAGCTGACGCTGGAAGGTCAGATTTGGGAATACACCGAGAACGGCACATCGAAAGAGGTTGATCTGGTGAATGCGCAATCGGCTGTATCGACACTTGCCGGGCTTATCGGCGACAATTTCGCAGGCGGCAACGAAATCCCTCGCGCAGGCTCGAGAGAACCCGACGTTTTGACCACGTTCACCGTGAGGAACGGTGACCGTCACACTCTCGAAATATGGGCACCGGACAATCAGTCGCCGCGGTATCTTGTGCGGAAATCCGGCGGTGATGTACTGTACACCCTGACCAATGTCAAAGGCGAAAAGATAATCCTCGAATATGACGCACTGAAATAGGCGCTGTGGCGGACAGAAACGAAATGAATAAATAAGGACGCGTTGGTTACGCGTTCTTTTTTTTGCCCGCTTTATTCACCGAGACGGGAGGCAGAAACAGTCAAAAGTCTCCTGCAATTCCCATCTCCGAGATTGAGGAGGCTTCTCAATTCATCTTGCATTACGCATGAAAAATTATCATTTTCAGGATAATGGTATTCCAGCAAATAAACAACGCCCGGAGGAACCGATGAAACCGATTTTCGATAAAATCACCCCGTGCATCGTATTTATTATATCAATTGCTTTCCTGATAGCGGTTGCCTGCTCAACCGAGGACCGCGGCGGCGGAGAGGTCTTTTTCCCGCGGCTGGGGAATTATGCGGATCTTTATCTCCGCGGTTCATATGATATCCTCGGTATGATGCATAAACGCGAACTCGCAAAGATTGGCAAGGCGGCAAAAATCGGCGCTGCCCGCAAACTGAACGGCGGCATCATTCATTCGTATATCTGGACGCCGCATATCATGTATGCCGGTGCGTGTGACGATACAGTGCCGGGAAACCCGAACATCGCGCCGGACTACCGAATCACCGATCCCCGTCAGAAAGAACTGCCCGATCTCGGTGCGGGAGATTTTCTCATGGTCGCACATCCGGGGAAACAGGAACTCCGCGAAAGAGGCTGCTATTTTCTTGGAATCGGATATCCCATGGCAACCAACCGATATTCGCCGCCGGGGTTCAACGACCATCCTGATATCACGATGGAGTCGCAGGTCGACATGATGATCTACACATGGGGGCCGAAAGAGGACGGGCTTGTTACTCCGCGTCTGACTCCGCATCTGAAAATATGCCCGACCAGCCCCATGGCTGTCGTAGCGTACTGGCTTGTCACCGCGCAGCTTGCTCATAACCTCGCATACAAGGACACCTCCGGCACATTCGCGGCGGCGGAAACATATCTTGATACGCTCATGAGCCGGCTCGATACATTTCACCGTAACCATATTGGCGATGTGAATGAGATCGGGGAGATTATGGCTGAAAAAATCCTCGCAGGCGGGAAACTCTATCCCTGGAGTTCGCGGTGGGAATTCTATCAGGAGGCGAACGGCACCGCGGGCAGTCTCATGGGCATCTATCCCATTCATCCCGAGGGCACCTACACCGGCCCGGGAATCTACAATCCGCCGGAATTCAATCCCGGCGACCTGACCGCAAACGATATTGTGCTTCTCGCCATGGCTGGAAAAGATCCCTCTGTAGAGATCGAGATGGCGCGCAGGATTCGCGACAAAGGGGCGTTTCTGGTGGGGATATATCCGTTCGAACGCGAAAAAAGTGTTTCAACCGCGGAACTCGGAGAACTATGCGATTACAGTCTCGACAATCTAAGCGGGGACAATGACGGTGTCCTTGATATTCCGGGATACGACGCGAAGATTATCCCAACGGTGGCGACGATGAACAATTACGCCTACTGGGCGATAGTGGGCGCATACGTCGAGGCAATGGAGAACCGCGGCGTTGCGCCGTATTACTGGATGAGCTGGCATGTTCCCGGCGGGAAAGCGTACACGGATTCCATCCATGTGCATTTTCTTGAGCGGGGATATTAGAGATTAACATTCCAATGCCGCAAGCCTTATTAGTGAATAATCAAAATTATTTCGAGAACGGAAAATCGGCCGCATACAAATCCATATTTGTTTAGAGATTTGTAACTTTGAAAAACGCGACCCGCTTGCTGTCCGGCGAAAGGCAGCCATACCCGTGCGGACCATCAATGTCGGCAACAGTTTATGTTGGTAGCTGTTGTCGAACAACTCGTGATGATATAGGTGCCGTCATAGCTGAACACCCCGCGGCCGAATGAGGGTACAAAAAATTTTCGCAGGTCAGTCTTTTGTGTCATTATAACCAAAAACTGGCGCCCAGTAAAGCGGTTGTTGATATTTCCGCCGAGATATTTTTTATGCGCCAGAATGACGCTGTTTTTACGGTATAATGCCGGTATTTCTGAAAAATACACTTGCATGAAACGCCGGAAAAGCATATCGTTGAATAATAAATTTCAACACCGTTGTAAAATTGCAATGAAAGCATATTAAAAAGGGGAAATCCGATGAAACGCCGCCAATTTATTAAAAAAGCGGGTATCGTTCTCGGCGGAATACCGTTCTGGGCCGGCATTATGTCCAAGGACACCGCAGCGAAACTTCCCGCAAATATCCGGATTACCGATGTTAAAAGCTGGGCGGTCGGTATCGAGGCAAATCAGGTATTCATGAAAATTTACACAAATCAGGGTGTGACCGGTCTCGGCGAGGCCTCGGTTCACCGCAAGACGGGTACGACGCTGGCCGCTTGTGAGGAACTCCGCGAGGTGCTTGTCGGGCACGATCCTACCCGTATCGAATTTCTCTGGCAGGGCATGTTCCGATGGCCGAGATGGCGCGGAGGTCCTGTGCTCAATACTGCAATCAGCGCCGCGGAAATTGCGCTTTGGGACATACTGGGTAAACTGCTCGATGTGCCGATCTATCAGCTTATGGGCGGCGCCGCACGCGAGAAGATACGCCTGTATATTCACGGCACCGGCCGCAGAGCGGTACAGAGCGCCAAAGAAAAAGGCTACACGGCTATCAAGACCGGCCCGCCAATGAATACAGTAGACGGCCGTCAGCAATTTCCATGGGACGTTTATGCGGCGGCGGAACTGTTTGCGGAGATGCGTGACGAGGCGGGGCCAACGTTCGATATTGCCACCGACGCTCATACGAAGCTGACACCTATACAGGCGCTCGAATACGCCAAAGCCATCGAGGAATACCGTCCCCTATGGCTCGAGGAGCCTATCAATATCGAATTCAACGACGCGCTCGAATGGCTGTCGCTGAGAACGACCGTGCCGCTTGCAACCGGAGAGCGTCATTTCACAAAATTCGATTTTGAGGATATTATCAGCCGTCATCTCGTCTCATACGTTCAGCCGGATGTGATTCAGGCGGGCGGAATATCCGAAACACGGAAAATCTGCGCCATGGCAGAGGCTCAGGCGATCGAGGCCGCCCTGCACAATCCCTCGAGCCTGCCCTGTACGCTTGCATCGCTGCATATAGACGCCAGCACGCCGAATTGCGGCATACAGGAGTCGAAATACAAGTTTGTCGAACGCCCATCAGGCTGGGAACTCGATATTTTCAAAGGCGCTCATATTAATATGAAAGACGGATTTGCTATGCTGCCGGAGGGTCCCGGTCTCGGATGCGACCTCGACGAGAAAATTGCCGAGCAGCATCCGTTTGAGCTGTCAAATCCGCAGCCGCTTTACGAGGACGGCTCGGTCAGGGATCACTGACAGCGGTTATTGTCGGAGAATATTCAAAGCATATTATCGTTAACAGCGGTTCGATTCGGCGGCTTGCTGCACCCGCATTGAACGGCACCACACATTTAATTAATAACGGAGGAACCATGTACACCGCACGAAACTCGTTTGTAACACTTGTCATTATTATTTTCATCGTCTCGCTAAGCGGCTGCTCGGGAATGCAGTCGATGTTTCAGAACTCTTCAGATTCCGGCGACCCGATTGTGGAGGGTTTCAAAAAAGTCGCGATTGCGTCTGTCGCTGATGCTGTCGACCAGGTATGCGGCATTGACAATCCCGGATATATGAGTTACGATATGCGCCCGATAATCGGAAAAACAATTGTCGGCCGCGCCACAACCAGTCTTATCAGGCCGTTGCCGAAAGGCTCATCTCCTGAAGAATCATCTCTCGCTCTTACACTTGAAATGATTGACAACGCAGAACCCGGAGAGGTGGGTGTCATTGTTGTTGCTGACGGGCTTAACATTGCAGGAATCGGCGGTCTTATGGCTAACGGAGCGGTAGTAAGTAATATGAGCGGTATAGTTATCGATGGCGGCGTTCGAGATGTTGATGAAATCACGAAGCTTGGTTTAACTGTATATGCTCGCAGTTATACGCCTGCAACAGGTGTCGGACGATATATTTCGATTAATTATGACGAGCCGGTACTATGCGCAGGAGTAATGGTGAAACCGGGAGACATTATTGTCGGCGGAACGGACGGCATTGTCAGAGTACCACAGGAACATGCCGCTGAGGTTCTAAAAATCGCTCAGGAAATCGATGTTAAAGAGGCGAATATGGTGCCTGTTATCAAACGGCTCAAGTCGATTCAAAAAGCGGTTCAGGAATTCAACCGTCTCTAACGGACGTGAGAAAACTCATCCCTGCCCTCTCTCCCGTTTTTTCGTAAGGAGAAAGGGGCAGACTCACTCGCAAGTAATTATCGGTCTCAAAGCCATTTTACGAGAGGTGGGTGTGCATTAGAAGTTTTTCACATAACAATTGCATCAATACGGACTGGCAAGTCCGCTGCGCTTCATTGCAGTCGTTTATGTGGAGTGTTAGCGATCAAGAAAAGAGGAAATATGGAAAATATTATGACAAAAGTCTTGTCGCACCGTGGGTACATTGGGGAATAGAAAAAAAACGTGAAAAGAGAAAGAGAAAACAGAAATTGGTGGATACATGGCGCCAATATATAGAAAAAAAGTTTGAATGGAGTTCGTTTCGTAACACCGTAATGTTTTCACAAATGAAACCATACTTGTCGGATAAAATGGTAAAAGAGCTTGATCCTGTAATAGAGGGTGAACAACCAACATTACACCTTAGATCACCGATTGGTGAAGATACTCTTGCAAAGCGTTTGATAGATGAAATCGTAGCAATTGAAAAGAGATGGGGATTAATCTGAGAGAATATTCAATCACTCCATCTGAAGCTCGTACCTCGAGTGGCTGATTTTTACGTTAGGCGCATTCTTTACTGGGCATATTCCCTTAAACCGCCAGAAAGTCAATAACTTGTTAGATATCTACGACACTGACGCATGCCCCGTGAAACAGGAAATATCAAGAGGCGCGAAATGGCACCAATTTGATGTGATATATATCAATGTACTCAAAATTGAAAGGATTGCCTTTTGAACCAAATATTAAAACTCCGGATCATCATTTTGGATATTAAGCCAGAGATTTGGCGTGAAATTTTAATTGAAAATGGCATTACATTTGAGGAACTCCATAAAATAATTCAACTTGCATTTGACTGGACGAATTCACATTTGTATAGTTTTGAAATAAACGGAACCTTTTTTTCTGTTCCTGATATAGACTTTGAAAATGACGATTTGGATGTTAAAAACAAGATAACCGAATTTTTGTTTTCCAAAGGTCAAAAATGTATTTACACTTATGATTTTGGTGATAATTGGGAACACGAAATTGAAATCATCGATATTTTAAATAGAGAAAAAATCAAATATCCTAAATGTATTGCTGGAAAACGAAACGGTCCGCCCGAAGATTGTGGGAGCATACCAGGGTATGAAGATATAATAGAAGCGCTGAAAAGTAAAAATAAAAGTGAACACCGGGATATTTTAGAGTGGCACGGTGATTACGATCCTGAAAAATTTGACATTGATGAGGTGAATGAGTTAATTCTTGATCCAGATAAATATCTATTTGATTTTAGGGATTTATAACGAATTTATTCATTCACATAACAAGCTTTTGGAGTCGAAAAAGACCTGACAACCTTACAGTTGTTGTAGCTTTACGTTCACCTCTGTCGTTTGGCATGTTTTCGCCGGGCAAATTCCAGCCCTAACCACCAGAAAGGATAAAACTTGCAAACCTTCTCTGTCGATACCGGCGCGTGCCCGGTAAAACAGGATATCCTGAAAGCCGCAAAAGGATATGAGTTGCGGTTATCTTTGCCTTGAATTCATGGATGCGAGTTTCTGTGCGGGACGGGGCGCATTGCTCAATGACAGCGGCAAAGCGCTCTATGCAATAAAGCTTGGGCAACCGGAGGCCGGATCACGGGTCGATATCAAATCGCTTACAGAAAAACCGGGCATATCAACAATCACAATGCTTGGTTCAGATGCTGTTGTCAACTGGAAAGGGGAGGGCAACACGCTTGTTATAAATAGACCTGAAACGGACATGGAACAGCTTGCGATTGTATCTAAAATCGAATTTGATTAACCGACTTTACAAAAAGGGAAATGCTATGATAAACCGCCGTACATTCCTGCGGACTCTCGCCGCAATGGTCCCGGCAGCGTCGTGCATGCCGTACTTTGAAACGCTTGCGGCGCAGGAGCGTGACAGAATAACAATTACCGATGTCAAGTGCATGCGGACAACGCTGGGTCTCCGCGTTAGCCCGTTAGTGAAAATAGAAACGGATGCCGGTATCACCGGATACGGCGAATGTCATCACAGCGAACAGGGATATGGCGAAAAGGATATTGTCGAGAACGTATGCAGGGACATCCTCACAGGCGCCGATCCGTTCGACCTTGAATACCTGTGGTTCAAGATGATGACCCGTACATCTTATTACGGAGGCAATCACGGGCCTGCGGTGCATGCGGTTACCGGCTGCGAGATCGCGCTGTGGGATATTATCGGGCAGGCAACCGGCCAGCCGGTACGGAAAATTCTCGGCGGCGGCGCTCATACCGAAACCGTCCGGGCATACGCGACCAGCGGGCCGCGGGACACCTCGCCCGCGGGCTGCCGCGAATGGGCCGACCGCATGAAAGAAGCGGGCTGGACTGCCTCGAAAATCGATGTGAGGCGCATCGGTCAGCGGTGGAACAGTCTCGATAACCGCAGACTCTCGAATGTTGAGCTTATGAACAATGTCGAGGCGTACGAGAATATCCGCGCGGCGGTGGGTTGGGATTTCGATATGATATGCCACTGTCACTGGGAATTCGATTTTGACAGCGCGCTCCGGTTCTGCCGCGGGCTTGAATCGATAAAACTTTGGTGGATCGAGGATCCGCTGCCGATCGGGTTTAACGAGCAATGGGTAAGACTCACCGAACAGTCGCCGGTGCCGGTGCTCTGCGGAGAAAACCTGTATACCCGTGACGATTTCCGGCCGTTCATTGTGAACCAGGGGGTGAACATGATCGAGATCGACGTATCCATGGCCGGCGGACTTCTGGAGGCGAAAAAGATCGCCGATCTTGCCGAGCTGTATTACATGCCGGTAGCGACGCACAATGTCGCGGGCGCTATCGCCACAGTCGCCTCGGCCAACTGCGCAGCCTCAATCCGCGAGTTCCTCGGCCACGAGTTGTTCGAGAACCGCGGCGGGAATAACGGTGTGAACGGCGATTTTGGTATACTCGGCTATGACGAGCCGGTGTTCCAGCAGGGCTACCTTCACCTGAGCGACAAACCCGGCCTCGGTATCGACCTTGACGAGGACCTTCTCAGGAGCTATGTCTGTGAGGACGAAACGTGGTGGAATTAGAGAAATAGCATTTGATAATTACTTCAGAATTGCAGTAAAATTGACATAGAGCAAACAACTAAATAAAAGGTTCATTAAGGAGATGTTATGCCAAAACGCGATGACATTCACAAAGTAATGATTATTGGTTCCGGGCCGATTATTATTGGTCAGGCATGCGAGTTTGACTATTCCGGTACTCAGGCGTGCAAAGCGCTGAGAAAAGTCGGATATGAGATAGTCCTTGTCAATTCGAATCCTGCAACGATTATGACTGATCCAGGTATTGCGGATGTTACCTATATTGAGCCGCTCAATGTGGAAACAATGGAAAAAATCATTGCAAAAGAACGTCCCGATGCGCTGTTGCCGAACCTTGGCGGGCAAAGCGGATTGAATCTTTCCTCGTCACTGGCAAAAGCCGGCGTTCTTGAAAAATATGGCGTAAAAGTCATCGGAGTACAAATTGATGCCATCAAACGCGGTGAGGATAGAAAAGCATTTAAAGAGACTATGAACAGGCTAAATATCGAAATGCCGCGAAGTGAACTCGCTTATAACGTCGAGGAAGCGAAAGAGATTGCCGCGAAACATGGGTTTCCGCTTGTGATACGTCCGGCCTACACCATGGGGGGAACAGGGGGCGGATTTGTTTATAATATTGAGGAACTCGTTACAGTAGCAGCACGGGGACTTTCTTACAGTCTTGTCGGTCAGATTCTTGTTGAGGAATGTGTCATTGGCTGGGAAGAGCTTGAACTTGAGGTCGTTCGCGATACGAAAGGACAGAAAATCACCGTCTGTTTCATCGAAAATGTCGATGCAATGGGTGTTCACACCGGTGATTCATATTGCACAGCGCCGATGCTTACCATTGATAAGAAATTACAGGAAAAACTTCAAAAATACTCTTATGACATCGTTGACGCCATCGAGGTTATCGGCGGAACGAATATCCAGTTTGCCCATAATCCGGAAACTGGCAAAGTTGTCGTGATAGAAATCAATCCCCGCACCTCTCGGTCATCCGCGCTTGCTTCGAAAGCGACCGGATTCCCGATTGCCTTTGTATCGTCGCTTCTCGCCGCAGGGCTTACGCTTGATGAAATCCCGTACTGGCGTGACGGAACGCTCGATAAATATACCCCTTCGGGCGAATATGTCGTCGTTAAATTTGCGCGGTGGGCATTTGAAAAATTTAAAGGTATCGAAGACAAACTCGGAACACAGATGAAAGCTGTCGGCGAGGTAATGAGCATCGGAAAAAATTACAAAGAGGCATTTTTGAAAGCCATACGGTCGCTGGAAAACGGGCGGCACGGTCTCGGCTTTGCGAAAAATTTCAATGAATTATCTCTTGAAGAATTATTGAAAATGCTTAACGAACCGACAAGCGAGCGTCAATGGATTATGTATGAAGCAATCCGCAAAGGCGCCGACATTGACGAATTATTCGCGAAAACACATATCAAGCATTATTTTCTCCAGCAAATGAAGGAACTGGTCGAACTCGAGGAAGAGATATTATCCTATAAGGGAAAACAGATACCGGGTGAATTGCTTGTCAGTGCAAAAAGGGACGGTTTCAGCGACAGTTATCTTGCCCAATTACTTGAAATTCCTGAAATAGAAATCCGCAAACAGCGAATAAACGCCGGAATGACAGAATCATGGGAACCGGTGCCGGTCAGCGGAGTAGAAAACGCCGCATACTATTTTTCAACATATAATGCTCCCGATAATGTGACTGTTTCCTCAAACCGTAAAATAATGGTTCTCGGAGGCGGACCGAACAGAATCGGACAGGGCATCGAATTTGACTACTGCTGTGTCCATGCGGCATTTGCCCTTCGCGATGAGGGATATGAAACAATTATGGTCAACTGTAATCCCGAAACGGTATCTACCGATTACGATACCTCCGATAAACTCTATTTCGAACCGCTGACTGTCGAGGATGTTCTGAGCATTTACCAGAAGGAAAACCCCGAGGGAGTAATTGTACAGTTTGGGGGTCAAACGCCGCTCAACATCGCCGCTCAGCTCGAGGAAGCCGGTGTGAATATCATCGGAACGACACCTGAGACGATCGATCTTGCCGAAGACCGCGACCGTTTCAGAGCAATCATGGAAAAGCTCGGCATACCAATGGCTGAATCCGGCATGGCATCCAATCTTGAACAGGCGCTTGTGATAGCTGAAAAAATTGGCTATCCGTTAATGGTCAGACCATCGTATGTTCTCGGCGGACGCGGCATGGAGGTTGTGCACGATGAGGAAATGCTTCGTGAATATGTTGAGGCTGCCGTTGGCGTCACACCAGACAGGCCGATCTTAATCGACCGGTTCCTTGAAAACGCAATCGAGGCCGAGGCTGACGCTATTTCCGACGGTACCGATGCCTATGTCCCTGCAGTGATGGAGCATATCGAACAGGCAGGAATTCATTCGGGAGACAGCGCCTGTATCATTCCACCCGTCAATATCGAACAAGACCATATTGACACAATTAACGAATACACCCGTAAAATAGCGATTGAACTTAACGTTGTCGGTCTTATGAACATGCAATACGCCATCTGCGACGATACAGTGTATGTTCTTGAGGCAAATCCGCGAGCGTCACGGACCGTACCGCTTGTCTCGAAAGTAACCGGCTTTTCGATGGCCCGTGCAGCGACACAGGTTATGCTCGGGAAAAAGCTCTCTGAGTTTGGGCTTGAACACCGCACGATTCCGCATTTTGGGGTAAAAGAGTCGGTATTCCCGTTCAATATGTTCCCCGAGGTCGATCCGATTCTCGGTCCGGAAATGCGCTCAACCGGCGAGGTCTTGGGTATGGCCGATTCGATGGGTATGTCGTTCTATAAAGCGCAGGAGGCAACTCAGATAAAACTTCCGCTTGAGGGAACAGTTCTTTTCAGTATTGCGGGTGAGGATAAATCACCGGCTATTGAAGTAGCGAGAGAATACGAGAGTATCGGATTCAATATTCTCGCGACCGAGGGCACACACCGCGCATTTCTTGAAAACGGGATACAATCGTCTCATATACTGAAAATCCATGAGGGCAGGCCGAACATTGCCGACAAAATTATTGACGGCGAAATTCAGCTGGTCATTAATACGCCGATCGGAAAGAAAAGTCAGTATGATGATTCTTATATACGTAAAACGGCAATCAAACATAAGATACCGTATATTACAACTCTTGCCGCCGCTGCATTTTCTGTCAAAGGTATCGCGGATCGCAAAAAAGGGAATGCCGAGGTGAAATCGGTGCAGTCGTATCATGCCGATATAAAATGAGAACGTATTGATAAAGGTTAATATATACTATAATCATCTTTCGAGCTGCTCAAAGCCAAATTTGACTGAATCGAATACAATGTTTATTCGTTAACTAAAAAAGGGGATGAAATGAACCGAACGCGCGGAATAATCGTTTTTACAGCGATAGTATTCATGTGTGCGGCATTTTCGCACGGCGAAATTATGAATGAACTGCCATATGAACCCTACCGGCCGGGCATCGATCCCGATCCCGCAATGTTTTTCGGCGATTTAGATGACGAACAGACGGTTGTGGATGGCGCAGTCTACTGGACACAACTTTTAAGTCCGCTTAAGGGGAGCGATCCGCTTTTCCCCGATGAGAAAGGCGCGGTGCTTCAGGAGTTGAAAGGTGTCGCGCACGCCTACCTCAAACCCGGCGGAAAATCCGACAGTATAACGCTCCTCGATGAACAACGCATTTACTACGTATACACCGGAAACGGGACTATTATCTGCAACGGGAAAACCGCCGAACTTCGCGACGGTATCGGTGTGCTCATGCCGCCCGGGCTCGAATTCACCATGGAGAATACCGGCGGCGATATGCTGGCGATGTATGTCATCCAGGAACCTTTGCCCGACGGTTTCACTCCTAATAATGAAATGCTTGTGAAAGACGAGTATGCGCTTAAATTCAATTCTGGCGGCGGGCACTGGTGGCATCTCGGCACCGAGCGGCTGTTCAGCAAGGACGAAGGGCTCTCTGTTCTTACCGGCTGCCGCCCGGTCAAATTCGACGCCATGACCATGTCGCAGCCGCACAGTCATAATTCGAACAGTGAGGAATGCTGGTTCTCGGTGCGCGGGACATGCAACAAGGCCCTTCTCGGCAAGAAATTTTTCGACTTCCCGCCGGGAACAATTTACAAAGTCCCGCAAGACGGTATTTCAGCCCATGCCAATATCAATCCGAGCACGGACAGCTCGATGAAAGTATTCTGGATGATGATCAGCCGGTCCGGCGAGAGATTTGATCACAGCCGTCTCGATCCCGCGCCGCTTGACATGAATATTCATCCCGATATCGACATGTTTATAAGCAGCTGGCGCGAGGAGGCCCCGGTCATTACCCACGGCGGCTTAGTGGAACGCAACATTTTTGTCGAATCCGCAGGCGATCCTTTGAAACCGCACCGCCGCGGCGCAGTCCTCAATAACTTCAAGCAGGCATCACACGCCACGCTGTACGGCCGCACGGTCACCGAGGAGGTTACCCCGGAAAACGAGCAGGAGTTGTTTTACGTACTCGGCGGCACGGGGGAGCTTCGCGCCGATGGGAAATCGTATGCACTGTATAAGGATGTGGCGGTACTGGTACCGAAAGGGATGCCGTTCAGGATTGCGAACCTCACAGCCGAGGACCTTCGCATGTACCATATTATCGAACCGGCGGAACCCGATTTTAGAGCCAGCCCCGAGGTAATCTGGACCGACGAGAGCAAACAGAGTGTATATGCGACCGACGAACACTGGGCGAACGAATGCCGGCCGCTTATATCAGGCAGATACCTTGCCTCCATGAGCGCGTTCATTACTGTCGCAATACCGCCGAATACGTTTACACATCCGCACAGTCACGGCGCGGGTATCGAGGAAATATGGCTTGCGCTGACAGATAATGCCTATATCATGATGGGCAAAGAGTTGCGGAAACTCGACGAGGGCGAGGCATACATGATCCCCGCCGATAACGAGACGCCGCATGCGAATTTCAATATCACCGGAGAACCGGTTAAATACCTTTATTTTTCACTGAGACAATAACATGACACACCATTCAATCACCTGGAAGGAGCTTTTCATGCGTACCACAGACATTTTCATTCTGCTCATCTGCTTTACTGTCACAGCATATGCACAGGAACCGGTTGTCGGGCATAACGATCCGTCGCAATACCGCGATTCCTCCGCTCACGACGGTACGGGCACACTGTCGTACTGCACCCTTCTCGGCGGCAGAGGCGTATTCGAATCCAACTTCGCGTTCTTTCACCGAGGCGTACTGAACGCGAAATCGAGCATCGGCGAACACAATCACCAGGGCAGCGAGGAGATTTATTTCCTGTTCGACGGTCCCTCCGAATTCACGGTTAACGGCAAAACAACGCTGCTTCCGCCGCGGTCGACCGTACTCTGCCCGCTGAGGAGTTCCCACGGTGTCTACAATCCCAGCGACCGGCCCTACGAATGGATGAATGTCGCAGTCCGCACTGACGAACGCGGGGGCACCATCAATTACGGCAAAGACCTCGCCGACCAGGAGCTTGTCTCGCCGGCGCCGTTCCTCTGGGCGGAACTCGACAAGCGGATGCTGCAGGAACGACCCGCGGCGCATCAGGGCAAAGGCACGGTTCTCTCCCGACGTGTGTGGGGCATGGATAATTTCCAAACAAAATGGGCGTTTGTCGACCATCTCGTTCTCCCGCCGGACACCTCCATCGGCTATCACCGTCACGACACCATCGAGGAAGTCTACTACATTATCGAGGGCACCGGCAGGATGACGGTTGACAGCAAAACGTTCGATGTGGGGCCCGGCGACGGCATTCTGAACAAATTCGGCGGCTCGCACGGCCTTTACAACAACTCGAACGCCGATCTCGAGATTGTGGTTATCGCCTGTTCAAAGGAGAAAGGCGTGGTCGACGCGACCGATCTCGGGGATGATTTAGCGGGGAGGTAGGGAAAAGATTTATAGTGATTTTTCTTGCGGATTAACAAAAATTTGTTATAATAACAATGTGTCAATTTTAATTAGATGAACAAGGGTATATAATGTCTGAAATAAACCCTAAATTCTATCCCGCAATTGGGCGAATATTCTCTCCAATAGTTATGGAGAGTCTTATGCAGTACAGGTATTCGCCCTACTTGTCGGAAATATTTAGAAATAGTGGATTGAATAATATTATCGATCCCAAAATAACACTTGGTCAGTTTTTAGACAGTGTATATTCATTACTCTTTAAAAACTATCGCAACGAATATATATATAAAAATGTAGTAACGAATAAAATCCTGCTCGGAAAGCATTCTCTAAACACCTCGAAAATACTTACCGAATTTAGAGTCGGTAATAATAAAGCTGATGTCGTTTTATTAAACGGCTCATCAACGGTTTATGAGATTAAATCTGAATATGATTCATTTGACCGTTTAGAAAACCAGATAAGTTCGTATTTCAAGGTATTTGACTTTATAAATTTAATATCTACCCCGAAACAAGCAGAAAAACTATTTTCTCTTTTGCCAGAAGGAGCAGGAATTCTTGTTCTTACTGATAGAGAAACAATAACAACGCTTCGTAAGCCAAAATCTAACATTCAAAATCTCAATCAAGATTTTTTATTTGATTCTCTGCGGAAAAATGAATATACAAATATTATTAAAGACTACTACGGAATTATTCCTAATGTACCCAATACAATGATATATAGAGAATGCAAAACGCAGTTTTGTAAAATATCACCATGCAAGGCACACGATTTAACAATAAAATATCTTAAAAAAAGAGCTAAATCAAAGGTTTTAAAAGAATTTGTCGGCCAAGCACCATCATCTGTTTCAGCATATGCAATGAGTATAAGCGGACAGAAGAATAAATTGAAAAAATTAATGGCTCTTTTTGACATGAACCTATCTTCAATACTTATTCCGAACGCAATTTAGGAGCAAATATTATGTATTATCCATACCTCAGAGGCAAGCAATTCGAACTAATATTGCTCCGTGATAATGCTGAGTTTATTGGAGAAAATATTATACATCCAATTGTTGAGCCGGTTAAGAGCGATTTTAAAGCTTTGAAAAGAGCTTTAAAGGAATTAAATGACAATGAAGTCAAATGTACCCTCATTGTTAATCCTCAAGTTGGACGAGACAGAGTTAAAACTTCAAGCATATTTGAGCTTATAAATGAGAGCTTTAAGAAGTACAATAATAATCTATCAATAGGTTATATTCTTCACGCTGACTCAAGAATTTCTGAGTTAACTGCTTTAATTAAAAAATATACTACTTTTAACTTTTCAATTATTCATTATGGTTACCCTAATGGGAAAGAGGTTGCCAGTGAAATTAATGACTATGGCAATATTAAGCGACACATTTTTTTAGATGGATTTGCGGGAAAGTTATATCAAAGACAGTTTAAGAAAGATGGAATTACAAGGGTTTTAATAAGGGACGGATTTAAACAACAGAATAAAAATTCACTTTACCCTAAGAGTGAACGTTTTTCAGATTT
>CAZCDQ010000008.1:0-39170 GCA_964497605.1 uncultured bacterium | reverse complement strand
TTTTTTTACAAAGGCCCATAATTCATCCAACTGGGTCTCTGTCATCCGCAATGAAATTAAACAGATGCATAATTCCAGTGTATTGACTATTTTACAAGCGAGGGTAAAAAAAGCGATAATTGCGGAATATATGTCACAAGCATAAGCGCCACGATTTCACCGCCGATAAACGGGACCGCCGACAGGGAAATCCGTTTGATATTTACGCCGGATACACCAGCGGCAGCGACCAGATTGATTCCGACCGGCGGGGTTACCTGTCCTATAGCGAGATTCACCGTCATTATAATGCCGAAATGCACTGGATTTACCCCGATGGCATTTATCACCGGCAGAAGGATCGGCAGGAATATATAAAAAATCGAGATTGCATCGAGGACCAATCCTGCAAAAACGAGAATGATATTTATTAATAACAGCAGTATCCAGCGGTTTGCGGTTAGGGAAGTGAGAAACGACGCCGATGCAGCCGCCAGTCCCTGAGTATTGAGTATCCATGCGAACAGACTCGCCGACACCACAATCGACATGATGACCGCGGAGGTGACACCGGCCTCGCCTGCGATACGGAGAATATCACCCGGTTGCATCGACCGATAAATGAAAATATCGACCGCGATACTGTATATAACCGCAATCGCCGCGGCTTCTGTAGGTGTGAATATCCCGCCGTATATCCCGCCGAGGATAATAACCGGTGCGAGAAGTCCCCAGAATGCCTCTCTGAATGCTTTTACGATAGGTTTTTTGGGATGTTGGGAGCGTGCTGCATGATACCCGCGTTTTTTAGAGATAAGTACGGTGACCGCAATCAGTGAAAGGGCCACCGTAATTCCCGGCACAATACCGGCGATAAACAGGTCGATGATGGAAACTTCCGCGATAAAACCATAGATGATAAGCGCGATTGAGGGCGGAACGATAATCCCGATGCCGCCCGATGCCGCCGCGAGGGATGCGGAAAATCCTTTATCGTAGCCAGCCTGAGTCATCGCGGGGATAAGAATCAGACCGAGCGCCGCAACATCGGCCGGCCCTGATCCCGAAATACCCGCAAAGAACAGCGCCGCGATGATACCGACAATGCCCAGCCCGCCGGGAACATTGCCCACAAGGCTGTCGGCCAGATCGATGATCCGTTTCGATATTGAGGTGTGTCCGAGGACAATGCCGGTAAATATGAAAAACGGAATTGCGAGAAGTGTAAACGAATCCGCTACTCCGAATAATAGTTGCGGGAGAAAATTGAGCGGCACAATGGCAAATGCTGTCACTGTAATCAGACTTGAGAATCCGAGCGCAAGCGCAATCGGGAAATCGATGAGCAAAAACGCGATAAACGATCCGAACAAAACCAATCCGATCTGCCATTCCATTATTCGCCGGGCTCCTTACTGAAAGCGTTCTGAAAGATACGCACAATAAAAACAACTGAGCAGACCGGTAATGCGAGCCCGACAATCCACATTGGCATCCCTAACGCCGCTGTTGTCTGGCCGGTTTTAATCTGGAGCAGGGTTATCTTTGCCCCATATATGGCGAGAACGCAGGCAAATATCACTGCAGCAGCGCCCCGGACATATTTCAGATAATGGCGAAACCGTGTAGGCACCACATTGATCGATTCGGCGAGCGAAAGATGCCGTCCTCTGACTGCGGCGGCGGATATTCCGAGGAATGTAATCCAGACAAACATATACCGAACAATCTCCTCGGTATAGGAGAGCGATTTATGGGCGATATACCGGCTCAAAACCTGCGCCGTTACCAGGACAACCATAATGCACAGCGCCGCGGCGATGATTTTTTCCTCGATGGTTGTCTTTCGTTTCACAGATGGTGTCCTTTCAGATATCGCTAATATGCTTGATTTTCAGTAATTTTTATTCTTCCGAGGTTGTTCGAAACTGCTTAATGAGATCGAGTCCGATCTGGTCCGCATAATTCGAATAAATCGGCTCTGCAAGGGATTTGAACGGTGCAAGGGACTCCTTTTCAACTACGGTTATCTCCATACCTTTTGCCCGAAGAGAATCTAAGAGCGCAGTTTCACCGCGGGCGACGGTTTCACGCTGATACCGCATGGCTTTCACCGCGCAGTCGGAGAATATCGCCTGTGTCTCTGGCGGAAAACTATCCCATAACACTTTGTTTATGCAGATGATAATCGGATCATACGAGTAGTTCCATACGGTGAGGTATTGCTGAACTTCATACAGCCGTGCGGAATGTATAACCGAAACCGGATTTTCCTGACCGTCAAATGTGCCCTGCGCGAGCGCAGTAAAAACCTCCCCGAACGACATCGACGAAGGATCGGCGCCGAGCAGTTTAAAAATATCGACATACATCTTAATAGCAGGAATGCGGATTTTGAGTGCGGTCAAGTCCTCCGGTGCGGTTATGGGATGATGGGAATTTGTGATCTGACGGAATCCGTTGGCGCCGTATGCAAGGCCGACAATGCCCTTTTGGGGAAGCATTCCAAGCATTTTGTCGCCGAGGGGGCCGTCCAGGACACGCTCGGCATGCCTGTAGTCCTCGAATAGCCAAGGCAGGCTGAGTACGCTCATTCGCGGCTCTATCAGCGAAAGAAGAATGGTTGATTCGAACGACATATCGATAACACCGGACTGAACCATCTCAAGCTCGGTCCGTTGATCCTGACCCGCGAGTTGGGCATGGGGAAATATCTTGATGCGGTATTTTCTGTCTGTTTCCGATTCGATAAGCTCGGTGAACCGTAACGCTCCCTTGTACCAGTCCGAATTTTCACCGAGAATCAGACTGAATGTGAGCGTTTTCCTCCCATCCCCGCTGCCTCCGCAGGATACGGACAGAAGTGCGGCGATAATAATCAGCGCAACGGTCAGCGGTATAATAAAGGTTTTCATTATTCAATATTCTCCGAATGCATTCGAGGCAATTTTTCCGATATTCGATATTCGATTAATATGTTGGTACATACCGTTTTTTCAAAAACACAATTGCTAAATTACAACTATTGCAGTTATTTGGCAAGCAAAGTATAGAATTCTAACGGCGAAATATCGATTGAAAATGTAATCCGGTTTTGTGCCACGGCCGTTCGCGGCACGATTTATTTACATTCTCCGGAACCGATTTCCGCCCAGTCGGGTAGAAAAAAACCGTTTCAATGTGAGGAGTGAATCGGTATATTGTATCATAGTAAATTCTAATAGTTGTTTCAAATGATATCGAAAGAAAAATAAGTTTATTGAACGGAAAAAAACCACAGAACGGCATACGTACAGAAACCGATTCAGCCTTGAAAGTTCTTACCGTCCGAACGAATACCGTCTATGAATCACTGATCCTCGGCTTTTTCTTTTTGTCGGGAATGACCGGCCTGATGTATGAAATCCTCTGGACACGATTCATTGTCAAAATAATCGGCGGCGCACCGTATGCGGTCAGTATCGTTATGACAATTTTTATGGGCGGGTTGGGGCTCGGAAGCTATATTGTCGGCAGATATATCGATCGGATCGAACGGCCGGGGAACCTGGTGAGACTGTATGGTATCCTTGAAATCTTAATCGGTGTGTACGGTCTTCTGCTGCCGATTCTGCTTACAGCTTTTTATCCGGTTTTCTCGCTCCTCTATAACACTCTTTTTTCGCATTTCTTTGTTTATAATATTCTTACATTTATCGGTTGTTCGCTGTTGCTGCTGCTTCCGGCAAGCTTCATGGGCGCGACTCTGCCCGTATTGAGCCGTTTTTATGCCGTAAACATGTCTCATCTTGGTTCGCGCTTGGGGCGTTTGTATGGCTTCAACACGTTCGGTGCAGTTACAGGATCGTTTTTGTGCGGTTTTATCATAATCAATCTCTGGGGGGTAAACGGTGCACTGATATATGCGGTGATTTTGAACATTGTCATCGGTGTATCTTCGTTACTCGTGAGCGGGCGATTGAACACCACACGGACAACGGTAGTGCAGCCGCGCGATTTATCAGACGCAACCGCTACTAATACCACACTTTATGGAATACTGATTGTCCGCGGTGCGCTCGTTATCTTTGCAGTGTCCGGGTTTTGCGCGATGGCATATGAGGTTATTTGGATAAAACTGCTCGGTCTGATTGTCGGCCCCACAATGTATTCGTTTACAGTTGTACTGATTACGTTTATTTCCGGGCTTGCGATAGGAAGCCTGTTTTTTGGATGGTTGGGAGATATAACCAAACGACCGGCCTCCATTTTAGCAATCACACAGATTGCCGCTGCGTTAAGTGTACTCATCGTCAGCCAGATTCTGGGAAACAGCCAGATTTTTTTCGCAAAACTCATCAATACATTTAAAGGCAGTTTCATAGAACTGACAATGCTCAAATCTATGTTACTGTTTGGATTTATGTTTTTCCCGACTTTTTTCCTCGGCGCCACGTTTCCGCTTGTGGGGAAGATATATACAAAATCGACCGCGTCGGTGGGACAGTCTGTCGGGTATGCATATGCAATGAATACGGCAGGAGCGTTGCTCGGTACATTTTGCGCCGGTTTCCTTTTTATTCCTTTTCTCGGAAAAGAAAATTCCCTGAGCTTCCTCATCGGTTCCCAACTCGCGGTTGCGATTGGTTTTGGTGGTATCGTGCTCTGGAAAGGGGAAAAACCTCTCAGGAGTTGGATACCGGTTTTGTTGCCGGCAGTGATCGGTATTTTGTGTGCATTTGCGTATCCGAACTGGGACCGTGAAATGCTGTCATACGGGAAATATCACCGTTTCGATGTTGAGGAATTCAACGAAACGGGATGGTTGAAATCACTGCTGTACGGCAATGAATTATTCGAGAAGTACAAAAGCGGGGAGTTCGTGTATTTCGGCGATGGAGTCGGAGGATTTACGACGGTCAGAATGGATACGGATATTCTTGGAAAGACTAATTTCAGTCTGATGAACAGCGGTAAACCGGACGCCTCGACTGTCACTGGCGATATGGGGACACAGACTCTGCTGGCGCATTTCCCGATGATGTTTCATCCTGATCCCGACACGGTGCTGGTACTTGGCCTGGCAAGCGGTATAACCGCCGGCGAGGTTCTTCATTATCCGGTTCGGAAACTGGATGTACTTGATATAAACAGTAATGTTGTCGAGGCATGCAAATTTTTCACACCCTGGAATAATAATCTGCTGAACGATCCCCGTACAGAACTTATCATACAGGACGGCAGGGCGCATCTCGGACTCACTAAACGCTCCTACGACGTTGTGATATCAGAACCCTCAAATCCCTGGATGGCGGGGCTTGCGACACTTTTTACCCATGAGTTTTTCGGGATGGTGAGGGACCGGCTCAACGACGGCGGTATATTCTGCCAGTGGATTCATGCTTATCAGATTGACTGGGAAAATTTTGCGCTTGTCGGACGGACATTCGCCGACGTGTTTCCGAACAGTCTCATTGTCAGAACAGATCTTTCGGAGTTCTGTCCGGATTATCTTCTTATCGGCTTTAAAGGCGAAAATGGTACGAGCCTGGAAACGGCGAGGCGTAATATGCAGTATATCAAAAAATCGACGAACGTAAAAGTGTCGAGCCCTGAATTGCTTTTTTTCCTGATCGCCAACGAAGATTTGAATCATCTATTCGGCGAGGGGGAGATTAATACGGATAATCATCCGCATCTCGAATTTGAGGCGCCGAAACTAATGCACGAATTCGATCTGAAAATACAGGAGAATTTTCTTGCGAAAAAATGGCTTAGTCCCGGAACGGAACGTATTTTAGAGGATATTATCAAAACCGCCGATCGGCTGATCGATCTCCAGGAATATTTTCTCTCTTTTGAGATGACCAATCAGATAATGGTTGATTATTCACATGCTGGTCAGGCGGAACAAGAACGATATGAACAGGTTGTAAAGACGTATTGCGGCAATACATACGTCATGGATTTTTCGTTTATACAGGATCCCGACCTGAGGAATGAATGCATTATGATTCAAATAGAATTTATGAACGATATGCTCACCGGCAACGGCGATAGAGGTTCGATTCTGTTCCACATCGGAGAATTGTACTACAAACTCGGTATGCTCGACGAGGCGGTTTCGTTCTATTCAGCAGCACTTGATATTAATTCGGATGACGACGTCGTTCATTATAATCTCGGTAAAATTCTGTCGCTTCAGGGCAGGTATGACGAGGCGATTATACATTATCAGGAGGCGTTACGTCTTAATCCGGATCATTATTACGCAATGAATAACTATGGGAATATTTTGTTGAAAAAGGGCGACATTGCTGGTGCGGTCGATTTATTCCGCAGCGCCATCGAGATTGACAGAAAATTCGCCCTCGCCCATAAAAATCTTGGCGCAGTCCTGAAAAGCATCGGAAAAACGGAAGAAGGCGAGGCTTATTATCAAGAAGGATTGCGTCTCGAACAAAAATCTGCTACATTATATAGATAATTGGGTAATATAGATAACTGTCTAAATAATCGCCCAAATTAATATTGAAGAGATGAACAGGGAAAAATCGACAGGTTAGCAATATGAAAGTATTTCTTCTTTCGAAAGATTCTGAAGTCGTTGATACGCTGAAAAACTACACCGAAAAGGCCGACGATGAATTTGAAACGGCTGAGGATGTAGCGAAGGCGAAAAAGATGATGGAAGCCGGCGATTACGATGCCATTCTCTTGGACTGTTCAGTCCGTGCATCTGTCCTCATCGGAATGGCGATTGATCTTTACGATATTCTGGTGGAAACGGTTGTGCTCCTTATCGGACCGTTCAGCCGTGAACAGCGTGACCAGCTCGGACAACGTCTGCTTGCCCATTATTCCATCGACAAGCCGCTCAGAGGCAAGGCGTTCAGCGATATGATGGAGCGCATTCGGATGCGTTCGAAGATTGTCCGTAAGGCGGGGCTTATCGGGCGGTCTCCTGCGATGGAAGAGATTATTCAGACCATTATTCAGATAAGCCCGACACCGATCAGTGTGCTCATAACCGGCGAAAGCGGAACGGGCAAGGAGGTAATCGCGCGGGCGATTCATAACGTCTCAAACCGAGCGGACAAACCGTTTTTTGCAGTCAACTGCGCCTCTTTTGCCGAGGGTGTGCTCGAAAGCGAGTTGTTCGGACACGAAAAGGGTGCATTCACCGGTGCAGCCTCGCGGAGGATCGGCATGTTCGAACAGGTACACGGAGGCACAATCTTTCTCGACGAGATCGGTGAAATACCTCACGGCACACAGATCAGACTCCTCAGGGTGCTGGAGGAACGTGAAATAATGAGAGTGGGAGGGACCGAAATTATCCCGGTCGATGTCCGCATTCTTGCCGCAACGAACCGCAATCTGGCAGAGCAGGTCGAGAGCGGCAGGTTCCGCAGAGATTTATATTACCGTATTAAAGTGCTCGAGATTCGTGTGCCGACCCTCCAGCAGCGCCCTGAGGATATCCCGATGCTGCTCGAACGTATGGCACGGCTATATGCCGAGGAAAATGGTTTTCCGGTCCGGCATTTCAGCGAGGAAGCAAAAAAATATCTGTCCCGGCTCAGGTGGGACGGTAATGTGCGCGAGCTAAAAAATTTCACCGAAAGCTGTCTTGCGCTCACCGACGAACAGATTATTGAGATCGAAGATATTCCTCAATACCTGCTCAATGAACTCTTAGAGGTCGATAACCTTCCGATACGGTCGGATGTCGCATCGGACAAGCTCGAACGGAAACTGATTTACAGAATGTTGCTTGATATTAAAAACGATATCGTCGAGATCAAGGATGTTCTGAAAAATGTCGATTCGACTGCAAAATCATACACCAACCGTGAACTTGAGATTAAACCGGTATTTCAAACATCAGAAACCCTCGAAAACATGGAACGTCAGGCGATTATCGACGCACTCGATCAAACGAACGGTAACCGCCGTAAAGCCGCTGAAATCCTTGGCATCGGCGAACGGACGCTGTACCGTAAATTGAAATTATTCGGTATTGACTGACGTCCTGTTTTATTTTTTTATCGACGAAGGAACTAATAGAACAGAACTGGTATTATTGCCTTTCACGGTGAAACCTTTTTCGCATTTAACCGTATTACTTACAACGGTTCCGATGCGTTGCTACCGCCATCCTGGAAGAATTCCACGCAAAGCCGGACAAAGGTCAATTTCTTTTAATGTTTTGAAATAATTGAGACAATATGCTTCTTGACTGGTATATGAATGTTTTATATATTTAAAATCTTATATTTAATGCATTAAAAAGGCCGTTTTACAGGCACTATTTGACGTGTGAGATATCTTTAAGGAGAAACGCTGTGCCGACATACGATTACGAATGTAAAAAATGCGGGCATACCTTTGAAAAATTTCAATATATGTCCGATGAACCGATTGAAAAATGCCCCGAGTGCGGCGGAAAGGTGTACCGTTTGATCGGGACAGGAAGCGGAATTATTTTCAAAGGAAGCGGATTTTACGCGACCGATTATCGAAGCGATTCGTATAATAAAAGCGAGAAGGCCGAAAAAAAATCGCTTTCTGCAAAAGAATCCTCAAGCAATTCAAAAAAAGAATCACCAAAGCCGAAAGAAACAGAAAAAAAATCATAATGTATCGATCGGGATGGTGAACATGGAAACGAATGATATACGGAGGAAAACTGCGATTATGCTGTTGACTGTATATATTCCATTCGTATTTCTTTTTTTGGGCTGCGAAAAATCGCCGGATGAACTGTACCGCGAGGGAATGATTTTGATCAAAATGGACAAAACGTTTATGAAAGGAATGAAAACTCTGCGGACATTTGAGAAGAAATTTCCAAATGACAGCAGGACACCCGATGTGGCGCTGACATATGCGCTGGCGAATCAGACGATACGGCGGTTCGACGAATCCATCGATTCATACCGGAGGATTCTAGAAACATACCCCGGTACCGAGGAGGCGTATAAAAGTAAATTTCTTCTTGGTTATCTGTATTACGACGAATTGAACGATACTGACCGTGCTACACGGATTTTCGAGGAGTTTCTCGACGAATACCCCGAGTCGGAGCTTGCAGTTTCGGCGGAGGTCATTCTTCGGAACATCGATCTGCCAATCGAGGAATGGTCGATCATGAAAAAATTCGGTATCGGTCTCAAAGCCGCACCGGCCGAAAATACACAGTAATAAAGCGTCATCGTTTCGTACTTTTTGGAATTGCTACCCATAGATATTAGAATTACCGGAAAACAGGAGGTTTGTTTTTGCAGCAGGACATCATTCATTTAAACGAGAAAATTGCTAAGGAAAGCGAACCGGTACGTACACTCGTTTCGGAGATCAAAAAAGTGATTGTCGGGCAGGACGCAATGGTTGAGCGTCTTCTTATCGGACTATTTACCGACGGTCATATATTGCTTGAGGGAGTTCCCGGCCTTGCGAAGACGCTGACAGTAAGCACGCTTGCATCGGCGGTGAATGCAGATTTCCAGCGTATCCAGTTTACACCCGATCTTCTTCCCGCAGACCTTGTTGGTACATTAATATTCAACCAAAAAACGGGTGAGTTCACTCCGAAAAAAGGACCTGTATTCACCAATTTCGTGCTTGCCGACGAAATCAACCGTGCGCCCGCAAAAGTGCAGAGCGCGCTTCTTGAATGTATGCAGGAGCATCAGGTGACCATCGGTGACAAGACCTACCGAATCGAGGATCCGTTTTTGGTGCTTGCAACACAAAATCCAATCGAACAGGAGGGGACTTACCCTCTGCCCGAGGCGCAGGTCGACCGGTTCATGCTCAAAGTTATTGTAAAATATCCCTCGAAAGAAGAAGAATCGAGCATCATCGACCGGTTTGTCTCGAAAAGCGTCGTATCGATCAGTCCGGTACTCGATATTTCCCGGATAAAACATATCCGAGAGGTGGTCAATACTGTCTATCTGGATGAAAAACTTAAACAGTATATTCTTGATATCGTGTTCGCGACCCGTTATCCGGCCGAAAACGGTCTGGACGATCTTGCGGGACTCATCGATTACGGAGCCTCGCCGCGGGCATCGATCTATCTAGCCCTTGCCGCGAAAGCTCATGCGTTTCTCAGGGGACGAGGATATGCGACGCCTGAGGATGTAAAAATCATTGGTCCGGATGTGCTACGTCACCGCCTTATTCTCACATACGAAGCGGAGGCAGAGGAACTTACGACCGACGATTTAATACGAAAGATTTTTGACAGTGTAAAGGTGCCCTGATATATGCTTCCCGAGGAGATAATCAAAAAGGTCAAGGGGATCGAGTTCCGAACTAAACGATTTGTCAACGAAGTGTTCAGTGGAGAATATCACTCGGTATTCAAGGGCAGGGGAATCGAGTTTGCCGAGGTCAGGGAGTATGGATACGGCGACGATGTGCGGTTTATCGATTGGAATGTGACCGCCCGGACCGGCGTTCCGCATATCAAAACGTTCGATGAGGAACGGGAGCTGACGGTGATGCTTTTGGTTGATGCCTCCGGAAGCGGTCTGTTTGCGAGCCGTGGTATGTTCAAAGGAGAGCTCGCTGCAGAGGTTTCGGCGGTGCTGGCTTTCAGCGCCATTAAAAATAACGATCGTGTCGGTCTCATCATTTTCACCGACCAGATAGAGATTTACATCCCGCCGCAAAAAGGGAAAAAGCATGTTCTCAGGGTTATTCGTGAAATTCTTTATTTCAAACCGCAAAGCAAACGGACTGATATCTCGGCGGCAATCGAGCATTTGAATAAAATCCTAAAACGTAAAGCGATAATATTTCTCATTTCTGATTTCATGGATACGGGATATGAATCCGCATTGAGCGTGACCGCTCGAAAACACGACCTGATAGCGATCAGCATTTCTGATGAACGTGAGGAATTGCTGACTGATTCCGGCGTTATTGCGCTCGAGGATGCGGAAACCGGCGAGGTTTTTTATGCCGATACATCTTCAAAAATGCTGCGGAAGACGTATTGGCATTATATGCAGAAGCGTAAAAACGCCCTTTCAGAGCTGTTCAAACGATCGAAAATCGATCAGATACCGCTTATGACCGGTATACCTTACGAGGACGAGTTGATACGGTTTTTCAAACGTCGTATGCGGCAATACCGGTAACTTATGAAAGACCCGGACTGTTCGGGGAAAGGAATAAACCGATGAAAATGGAGACTGTGCTGACGGTCGCACAATCGAAACGGCTGATTGCGAAAGGGGTGAAAAGTCATCCTGCGGTGAATGCGGCATTTAATAACGGACAGATCGGCATTTGTCGCGGAACGACCTGTTCCTATGTCGCCGAAGAATTTCTCGACCGTCCGGTAGACAGTTTTTCCTACACGATCGGTATGACATTGCCGAAAACACCGGTTCCGGAAGTTACAACACCCGATAACAAGTTGCACGATATTGTTATCCGCAAGGGTGAAATTCATACGGACGGTGAGATGGTTATCGAGGCGGTGAGGAACATGAATCCGGGTGATGTGGTTATCAAAGGTGCCAATGCCCTGAATTACGTAAAACAGGTTGCAGGCTGCGTTGTCGGTCATCCGGTCGGCGGGACTGTCGGAGGATTGTGGGGGCCGGTGTATGGAAAGAAGATTAAGCTTATCATCCCGGTAGGACTCGAAAAAGAGATCGGTTTTGATATTCTAAAAGTCTCCGGACTCACTATGGATGAAAATCCCTCTGTCACGCTTATGCCTATGACCGGTATCATCGTAACAGAGATCGAGGCGATTTTTATCCTTTCTGGCGCTTCGGCATATCAAATCGCCTCCGGCGGCGTACGAGGCGCCGAAGGTGCGGTACGGCTGCATATTGAGGGTACCATCGATCAGATAGGCGACATAAAGAAGATTCTTGTTGAAATTGAGAACGAACCACCGTATTAGGTGGCCGTCTTCAGCGGTTCTGACTAACGAAACCGCGTATGAACGGTAATATATAAGGAACTGCAATGCATAAAATTCTATCGAAAAAACAGTTGTCGAGCGATGTGTTTTCCGCTGAGATTGACGCTCCACTGATCGCGAAATCTCGGAAACCGGGGCAGTTTGTCATTATCTGCATCGATAATGAATACAGCGAGCGTATTCCGCTCACCATTGCCGGTGCCGATCCGGGAAAAGGGTCAATCACCCTGATCTGGCAGCGTGTCGGGAAAACCACCGCGGAACTGTCTGACCTGAACGAGGGAGATAGTATCGAAAGTGTTACCGGACCACTGGGTACACCCACTCATATTGAGAAATTTGGCACAGTCGTTTGTGTCGGCGGCGGTATCGGCAACGCGCCGCTGCTTCCTATCGCAACGGCGCTGAAAGAGGCGGGGAACCATATCATCAGCATTCTGGGTGCCCGGACCGCCGACCTTCTGATTCTTACCGATGAATTCCAAAAGGTCAGCGACGAGATTATTATTGTGACAGATGACGGTTCGTTCGGCAGAAAAGCGCTTGTTACTGAGCCGCTGAAAGAGGTGTGCGAACGTAATCCGAAACCGGATATGGCATTTGTCATCGGCCCGGTGCCTATGATGAAGTTTTCGAGCTATGTGACGCAGGAGTACGATGTACCAACAATGGTATCGCTGAATACAATTATGATCGACGGAACCGGTATGTGCGGCGGGTGTCGTGTCGAGGTGGGCGGTGAGACGAAATTCGTATGTGTGGACGGTCCGGAATTCGACGGTCATCAGGTGGATTTCAACATGATGATGAAACGTCAGAGCGCATATAGAGAGCAGGAACAGAGGGCCTATCAGGATTATAAGGACCATAAATGCAAAATCGGTCTTAACTGAATGAAGGCCGAAAGGAATATAATTATATGTTGAAAGATATTCTGAAAAAACATGAAGACGGAACATTAAAACCATCCGATAGATTTAAGATTCCTTTGCAGATAATTCCTGAACAGTCAGCCGGGGAACGAGTAAAGAATACCGCAGAGGTAGCGTTGGGATACACCGAAGAGCAGGCGCGTCTTGAGTCGCTTCGATGCCTGCAATGCAAAAATGCGCCTTGTGAGCAGGGTTGTCCGGTCAATATCAGGATACGTGATTTTATAGCCGCAATCGCCGAAGGAGATTACAAAAAATCGCTTGCGATCATCAAAGAGAATTCACTTCTTCCGGCGGTATGCGGTCGTGTGTGTCCCCAGGAAATCCAGTGTCAGGAGTTTTGCACTGTTGGCAAAAAATTCAAAGATGTGTCGAAAGCGGTGTCCATCGGACGGCTCGAACGTTTTGTCGCCGATTACGATTTGGGTAACGAAAGTGTGCCCGAAGTCGCCTCTCCCACCGGGAAAAAAGCTGCTGTTATTGGTTCCGGACCAGGCGGGATTGTTGCTGCGACTGATCTGCGGCGTGCAGGGCATGATGTGACCGTGTTCGAGGCGTTTCACAAACCGGGCGGGGTTATGGTCTATGGCATTCCCGAATTCAGGCTTCCTAAATCGATCATTGCGAAAGAAATAAGTGTTCTCGAAAAGATGGGTGTAACCATAATGACCAATTTCGTAGTCGGGAAAACACGGACAATCGAGCAGCTTATGAAAGAGGACGGTTTCGATGCGGTCTATATCGGTGTTGGTGCGGGATTGCCTTATTTTATGGGAATCGAGGGAGAGAATCTTATCGGCGTTTACAGCGCAAACGAATATCTGACACGCGCCAACCTTATGAAAGCATATAATTTCTGTGAGGGAGCCGACACGCCCATCGCACAGTCACGTAAAGTTGCCGTTGTTGGTGGAGGGAATGTCGCGATGGACGCCGCCAGAACCGCCAAACGTCTCGGTGCCGAGAACGTCTATCTGATATACCGCCGTACTGAAAAAGAAATGCCTGCCCGTGTCGAGGAGGTGCACCATGCCAAAGAAGAGGGCATCGAATTTCATTTGTTGGAGAATCCGATACGGATTCTTGGAAACGACCAAAGCCGTGTGACCGGTATCGAGCTTATTAAGAACGAACTCGGTGAACCGGACGCATCGGGACGGCGTCGACCAGTGCCTATCGAGGGATCTGAATTCGAGATTGAGCTCGACACGGTGATAATCGCGATCGGGAACGGCGCGAATCCGCTTATCGCTCAGACGACACCCGATCTAAAACTCAATAAATGGGGATATATCGTTGTGGACGAAAACTGCAAGACCTCGATCGACGGTGTTTATGCAGGCGGCGATATTGTGCTGGGAGCGGCAACAGTGATTCTTGCAATGGGGCAGGGGCGGTCTGCTGCCGCGGCGATGAATGCGTATTTAGCTGATTTGAAATAAGATAATTCGGTTATCCCGTTAGCTCAGCATATTACAATATGATGTATGGATTTCCCAAAAAAGTATACTTATTCTTGTATCTTGCTTATTAAAGGGGGATAAACGGGTAAGATGAATAAACGTTCCGGAGCGAGCCGATGAAAACGTTCCGTGAATCGGCATGGAAAGAAATGAAGGAGGAGAGATTTGATTGAAGTTAGGAACCTGACGAAATACTACGGACCCAATATTGCGCTGGATGATCTGTCGTTCGATGTGCAAAAGGGAGAAATTCTCGGCTTTTTGGGCCCGAATGGAGCCGGAAAATCGACCACGATGAAAATTATTACCGGCTTTCTCTCTTCCACCGAGGGTAAAGTAACGGTCAACGGACTCGATGTCTTTGACGATTCCCTTGAGGTGCGCAAGCTTATCGGCTATCTCCCAGAACATCCGCCGCTTTACCTTGATATGACTGTGAAAGACTATCTATACTTTGCAGCGCGGATTAAGGGTGTCCCAAGAAACCGTATCAAAAAAGCGGTCGAAACAAATGTGGAAAAATGCGGCATCCAGAATTACTATAATTCATACTGCAAGTCGCTGTCGAAAGGATACCGCCAGCGGGTTGGAATCGCTCAGGCTATTGTGCACGATCCGAGCATTCTTATTCTCGACGAACCCACAATCGGTCTCGATCCTATTCAGATCGTCGAGATTCGTAATCTGATAAAGAGTTTCGGCGGCGAACATACCGTTATTCTCTCGACCCATATCCTTCCCGAAGTCGAAGTGACATGCGAACGGGTTGTTATCATCAGCGACGGAAAAGTCGTAGCGCAGGATTTGACGAACAATCTGAAATCCGATACGGATAAAAACCGGGTTGTCCGCTTAGAATACGTAGGGAAATCACAGAATATTTTCACCACTGTCGAGAAAATTAAAAATGTCGAAAAAGTGAAAAAAGAAACGACCGATTCAGGCACGACTATTCTGGACATTACAACGAAAGCCGGCTGCGATATGAGATCTGAGATCGCAAAGGCGATTGTTGCGGAGAATCTTGATTTGCTCGAAGTTAAATACATCACTAGGACGCTTGAACAGATATTTGTTGATATCACAATGAAATAAAGGGAGTTATCCATATATGAGGAATATATTCGCAGTGTATTTAAAAGAAGTGAAAAGCTATTTTTCATCACATACAATCTATGTGATATCGGCTGTATTCATTCTGGTTATTGGAAACGCATTCAAAACGGAGTTTATCAGATTTTCGAGCGAAAGCATGCAATTAATGCGACTTGCCTGGGAAAGCGGCAGTGAAGGGCTCAATCTGATCAACATCAACGCCGTTTCTCATCTGGTTTTTAACTATATCAATTTCTTTCTTCTGTTGATTGTGCCACTTTTAACCATGCGCCTGTTTTCGGAGGAGAAGAAGAACGGCACTATGGAGCTTCTTATGACCTCCCCTATTACGACGTTTCAGGTTATAATGGGCAAATTCCTGTCGTGTTTGACAATATACACATTGATGTTGATACTGACCGCGGGATTTATGGTCATGTTGTATGTGTTTTCCCAGGGGCAGCTAGATGTTATGCCGATTGTCAGTTCCTATGGCGGATCGATCCTTTTAGGGATGGCGATCATTCCTATCGGTATGTTTTTCAGTTCAACGACGGAGAATCAGATCACATCGGCATTTATTTCAATGTTTATCCTTTTATCGCTTTGGATGCTGATGCATTCCGCTCAATTTTTCAGGTATCCGATAAGTGAAATTATCGCATTTGTATCCTTGTCGGACCACCTTGATTCGTTCAAACGCGGATTTATCGGAGTACGTCATATTTTCTATTATATCTCAATGTCCGTTTTTTGGATGTTTCTCTCATGGATGAATGTTGAATCCGCAAGATGGAGGCAGTAATATATGCAGGGAAAAAAAGCGAATCTTACTAAAATAGCGTTATCTAAAATGTTTGAACATGGACTCAGCAAAATTATTTTTGCGCTAACCATGTTCATCGCGTTGTTCTTGATGAATTATATTGTATCAATTAAAACATCTTATATCGATATAACAAGAAATCAGATATATACACTTTCCGACCAGACAAAAGAATTATTGAAACGGATAACCTATCCTGTCAGTGTCAAAGTGTTTTATCTTCGGCCAAATCAGTACCGTATTAAGCGGCTTTTGGATTTGTATGCCGAGGAAAACGAAAATATAAGCATCGATCTTATCGATCCGCTCGAAAATCCGATTACTACCGAGCGTTATGAAATTGGCGATGAAGTGAACACGATCATTTTCGAGGCGCCGAATAAAACAACCCGGCTCCGGCCTCCTCGTCCGGGAGCGCATAATATGGAACCGGAAATTACTAATGCATTCTTCCGTCTTATTACCGACGATGTGCGAACGCTGTATTTTACCATAGGGCACGGCGAAAAGCAATTGGGAAGCACCGCCCAGGATGGTTTGAGCCTGCTTTATGACAGTCTGAGGAAAACGAATTTCATTATTAATGAGATAAACCTTCAGACTGTCGATGAGATTCCCGATGATTGCGATGTTCTGATTGTTATCGGAGCGGTTTCAAGATTCTCCGATGAGGAATTGCTGGTTATCCAAAACTACAGAGAAATCGGCGGTCATTTTCTGATTATGACGATGCCCGGATCGGATCCGGGACTCGGGTATATCACCAGTATGAACAATGTCGCGTTCGGGAACGATTTCGTGTATGAGACCTCGAGCGATAAAACAACCCAGCTCGGTCCGACATTTCCGATATGCGATATCGCCGACCCCTCAGAAATCACCGAAAACCTTGCAAATCAAACCATTCTGTTTCCGTTTACCTCGAGTGTCAATATTACTTCAACCAACACTTCCCATATGATGACGGTGCTTCTTACAACCAGTGAAAGCAGTTGGGCCGAATCATTCGAATCGATACAGGACGTGCAGGAAGGTAATTTGCCAACCCGCGACGAAAACGAGCCCAAAGGACCGATTCCAGTAGCAGTTACGAACGAATCTCGGATTCTGATACCGGATCCCGAAGCCCCGACCGGTGCAAGCGAGCATATGGTACGGTGCGCGTTTTTCGGCAGCGCAAGTGCGGTGATTAATTCGACCATATCGAGATTTCCGGCGAATCTGACACTGTTTACCAATACGGTTAACTGGATTACAAGGAACGAAAACACGTTCGAACTTACTACCCATTATGTGGATTTTACACCGGTTGAATTAACACGGAAACAGCAGCGGATGATTACATGGCTGTCATTGTTAGTGTTCCCTGCGAGCATACTTTTTGTCGGATTGATTGTGTGGATTAGAAAACGCTGATTGGAGATTTTATGAAAGTATTGAGATCACTTATTACTCTTTTTGTCGTCATTGCGATCGGAATACTCGTTTATTTTTATGTGTACAAGGCCGAACAGGAGCGAAAGGCCCGTGAAGCGAAAGAGCGTATGCTCGTTCAGTTCAATCTTGACGATATCCTCAAATTTGAACTGATCAGGCCTGATTCATCGATCGTGTTCGAGCAGGGCGAGGGCCGTGTATGGAATATTACAGAGCCTATAGATGTTGAGGCCGAACGTACGGAATTATACACATTATTTTCAAAGCTGAATGACAGTATCATACTGTATAATCTCGGAAACGAAATCGACGATCTCAGCGTGTATGGTCTTGACGATCCCGAATATGCTTTGAGCATGGAATACGTGAACGGTGATAGCGACACGCTGTTTCTCGGCGATAACACTCCCGACGGCAGTATGGCGTATGTCAGTTTCGCATCGAATAAAAATGTGCTAACAGTAAGCAGGGATTTGACTGAACGGTTTAAATGGCCGGTAAATGTATACCGATCGAGAACGCTTCTGAATATTGTGAAACCGGATATCACATCTATTGAAATTGTACGTCACGGCGATGAGCGGATACTGTTGGTTCATAATGGTGTCAACTGGATAATGCGTGAACCATGGAATTACTCTGCCGATTATCGAAATATTGAAAGCATCGCCGAAATGATCAGCAATAATGAAAAACAAACGCTTGCGGCGGAAAAGACCGATGATTTGACGCAATACGGCCTTGACAATCCCCGAGTTATCGTGACGGTTTCGCAGCGTGTCGGTATGCCGGAGAAGATTCTTCTTGTTGGCGATGAATTAACTGCAAGGGGCGCTACGCATCTCTCTTATGCGAAAAGGTTCGATAAAGATTTGGTTTTTACGCTTGAGGATACATTTGTCGAAAGTCTGCTTCATATTTTGGAATGGTATATAGATAAACATCCGGTACGGGTAAACAGAGAACTTATTACACAGATAACACTGGAGATGAACGAACGAACAATTGTATTTATGAAAGATTATCAGCGTAATTGGAATGTCATCTCTCCAGTCGATAAAAATATTGACATTGATACAGTCAATCACGTTCTACAGGTTTCGCGATACCTAATTGTCAACAAGGTTTTCGCATACGAACCGACAGAAGATGACCTTAAGGCCGCTGGTATCAACAACCCGAAAGCGGTCGTTACGCTCCATCAGAATGATCAAATGCTCGATAGAATCGTTTTGGGTAATACCGTGACCGAAGATGAACCGGTGACATATTTTACAACGTCAAAAACACCGTTTATATTTGGAACCCAAGTAAAGGTCGATTCGGAATTAAATATGGCATTGGAAAGCGTATTCGGTAATTAATACTGGATTATGAAAGGATTTTATAAATATTTTTTTCTGCCTCTCTTTGTAATATTTACCGTTATTCCGGTTCATGCGTTTGATGCCGGGGAGAATATCGGTATTACAATTTATACATACGTTAAAAACGTTTCAATCGGCGATTCACTCTCGCTCTATTGTGAGGTACGAACGCCGAATCAGTATGAAACATCTGAACCGCTCCCGGAACGTGAGCCGACCGATTACGAAATCCAGGGGCAGCCACAACGCATCGATGCATCTGAGGCTGCTCCGGAGGCAGAAACGTATCGATTCTTCCTATATGCTTTTTCGCCTGATACTCTGGCAGTCGGACCGTTCGCGGCTGAGTATGTAAACGCTGACGGTACACGTAAACGTTTGCTGTCAAATGTCCTGCATATACCTGTCGAAGGTTTCGTTGAATCGGCGGAGAGCGTTCCTCTGCCAAACCGAAATCCCCTCACAATACAATCGACAGGTATTCCTTTGTTGATAATACTCATTGTAGCGCTCATTGCAATCCTCTGCGCCGCGGCATTCATCTACTATCTTCGGAAAAAACGCACTTCTGTACCTGTTATCGACGAACCGGTCGACGAGATCGGCGAGTTTTTACGGCTGAAAGAAAGGAAATTATTCGAATCGGGAGACTTGAAAGAATTGTATGTCCAGGTATCCCTCAAGATGAGAGCTTTTCTCAATAGGAATCTTCATTTCGACGCGCTGAACGATACCACCGGCGAAATTGTCCGGGAGCTGACAGAAACATATGATAACTTTCAGGTTGCCAAGATTATCAAACAGATTCTCGAGGAGTCCGACAATGTTAAATACGCCAAATACGTTCCACCGCTCGAGCTTTCAACAACTGTGATCGACCGCGCCATTGAGTCGGTGAAAACCATACTCGATGAAATCGAGCGGCGTGAACGCGCGGAAGCTGCCTCAGCAGATAATGAATTTGGAGAACAAAACCGGAATAAAGAAACAGAAAGCAATGTGCATGCTCCGGCTGGCCCGGACGGGAAGGATGAGTAGCATGTTCAGGTTTGCCTTGCCGTTATGGCTTATTTTGCTGGCGATACCGGTTTACGTTGTCGTCAGGTTTTTTATTAAAAAGGGACGCGCAGATGCTACCGTGATCTTTTCCGATATCGGCATGCTTAAAACAGTTAGCGGGAGTACCGGCGTTTTCAAACGAACAATATCTTTTCTTATCCCCGTGGTCGCGGTAACAATTTTGATTTTTGCGATGGCACGGCCGCAGTCGGGACAAGGTTTTCAGAGAAGAACCTCGCGGGGGATTGATATCATCCTCACGTTAGATATATCCTCGAGCATGAACGCCCGAGAATTCAGGAATCTTACACGATACGAGGCGGCCCGAAACGTTGTTATCGATTTCATCGGAAAACGCACAAGTGACCGGATCGGACTTGTTGTTTTCGCAGCGCAGAGTTTTACGCTGTGTCCGTTGACACTGGATTATGAAATCGTCCGCTCGCAGGTTGTAAATGCCAGAAATTCGATACTCGACGATGGTACCGCAATCGGATCGGCAATTGCAACCTCGATCAACCGGCTCCGCGAGTCTGATGCCAAAAGCAAGATCGTTATTCTGCTGACGGACGGAATGAACAACCGCGGAAATCTCGATCCGATTACTGCAGCAAAACTGGGCAAAACGCTTGGTATCCGCATCTACACAATCGGTGTTGGGTCCGAGGGGCGTGCGCCAATGGATATCAACGGCCGGACTGTTTGGACTGAGACGCATATTGATGAGGAAACGCTCCGTGATGTGGCCGATATAACCGGCGGTAAATACTACCGGGCAAAAAATGTGGAAGAGCTGCAGGGGATTTATGACGAAATTGACAAACTGGAAACAGTCGAAATCGAATACGACGAATGGGTGTCGTATGATGAGCTTTACGCTTCGTTTCTCAAAGCGGGATTTGCACTTCTGATAATATCGCTTCTGTTCGATAAAATGTTTATCAGGAGGCTGCCGTAACCATGTCATTTAATTATCCCGAGATATTCTGGCTCTTGGCATTTTTGCCTGCGATTTTTGTTGTTTCGATGCTCCTTGACCTGAAAATGCGGCGTGCACGTTCACGGTTTGTTTGTCCTGAATTGTATGAAACTTTAACTCGTTCCGTCAGTATAAAAAAACGTAAGATTAGAAAAGTATTGTATTCGCTCGGTCTGATTTTTCTCGTGCTTGCATTGACCGGGCCGCGGTTCGGGACAAAGACTGAAATTGTAAAACGTATGGGTGTGGATATTATCGTCGCGATTGACACGTCATTTTCCATGCTTGCCGAGGATATCAAACCCAACAGAATGGATCAGGCGAAATACGAGATTCACCGTCTGATCGATGAATTAAACGGCGACCGTATTGCGCTTGTATCATTTTCAGGTGTATCGGTCGTTCAATGCCCGTTGACGACAGATTACGGCGCTGCGAAGACGTTTCTCGACTTTATTGATGTCGGCATAAATCCCACACCGGGAACGAATATCGAACAGGCGATCTTTTCGTGTTTCAATCTGTTCGAGAATGGGTCTGAGGCGGGGAGAGAAAGTCAGATTATCGTACTTGTCACGGACGGTGAAAGCCTTAAAGGGCGACCGTTCGAAGCTGCGAAACTCGCCGCGAGAAAAGGAATCCGAATCATTACAATCGGTGTTGGAACTGCCGAGGGGGAGATTATTCCGATACGGAACGAATCGGGGCAGATCGAGGATTACAAAAAAGATTCAAGCGGTAATGTCGTCAAATCGAGCCTTGATGAGGAAACACTCGGGGAAATCGCGTCGATAACGAACGGTTTCTATCTGCGGAGTCACAACGGCGAGGTGAATGTGGAACGTATCATCGATATGCTTGGCTCTCTGCATAAAACCGAACTTCACGAACGGACGATCTCGCGGCTGAAAGAACAATATCAGTCGCCTCTGGGGGTATCGCTTATGTTTCTTCTATGTTGGCTGGTAATCGGAGAACGACGAAAGGAGCATGCATCGTGAGAATTCGCACTATTTTTACATGGCTGATTATTCTGCTCTGCCCGGCAGCGGTGTATGCCGATAAGGCCGCTCGTCTGAACAAGGACGGTATTGACGCTTATGTGAATGAAAATCACGAGGAAAGCGTCCAGTATTTTACCGAGGCGCTGGTCGACCGTCCCGAATCGCCTGAACTCCGGTTCAACCGCGGCACTGCGCTGTCGGCAGCAGGAAGAAATGATGAAGCGGTGCGCGAACTCGATCGTGCCGCAGAAATATTTGAACAGCGCGATCTTGCCGCCGCCGCACATTATAACGCCGGCAACACTTACTTCAAGGCGGGCAATCTCGAGGACGCGATCGAGGAGTATAAACGAGCGGTAAAACTCGACCAGTCCTCGAAAGATATTCGTCACAATCTCGAACTAGCACTGAGAATGCTCGACCAACAGCAAAAGCAACAGCAGCAGAAGAATGAACAGAATCAGGAAAATCGGGATCAGCAGGATGAAAGCCAGAACGCAAGCGATCGCGAAAGTGAACATAAAGGCAACGAACAGCAAAATCAAGCCCGTCCCCGCGAAGAACAGAAACAGGATCAGCAGGAAAATCAAAACAGGCCTCAGCAGGAAAGCGAGCAGCAGCCGATGACCCCCGAAGAGGCGCAGCGCATTCTCGATGCCATGAATGGCGAGGAAAAAGAAGCGTTCGATCTCCGGAAAATGATGATGAAAGAAACAATGAGGCAGAGCGATGACTGGTAGAAAATTTAAGTATATGCTCGTGATATGTTTATGCGTAATCATGTGCAGGACTGCTGTCGCTGCGGATGTGAATGTTACATCAAGAGTGAATAGAACGAATATAACCCTGAGCGATCAGCTTCTGCTGGTAGTTACCCTGACCGGATCCGATGCCGGCAAAACCGAGGAACCAAAGCTTGAGCCAATGCCGGATTTTACCATACATGATAGACGATCGGAGAGAAGAACGACGATTGTAAATTTTCAGATATCTCATACACTGACATATACGTATTATCTTTATCCTGAAAAGCCCGGTATCTTCGATGTCGGTGCGGTGAGCGTCAACATCGGGAATGATGTTATCACCGCTCCCGCAATTAAAGTCACCGTAATCAGTGGGCCGAAATCTCAGACACCGGTCGATACCGGAGACGGCGTTGCGGAATCGGCAGGAGACATCAATGTGTTTATCACTGCCAATGTTGATAAAAAAGAGGCGTATGTCGGAGAACAGGTCACGTTTACGTTTGAATTGTATCGTGCAATTCCAATCTCGGCCAATAATGAATACGATCCACCGGTTTCAACGGGATTCTGGTCGGTTGACCTACCGGAAATTCCGACCTCTCGAAAAAGGGTTAGAAGCAACGAGTATACGACAAATACGCTAAAAAAAGCGCTGTTTCCCACTACCTCCGGCGAACTTACTATCGGCTCGGCAACATTTGAGTATTCAATTCAGCGTAGTATATTTGAAGCAAGCCCGTCCAAACGGCTGCGAACACAGCCAATTACGATCAATGTCAAACCGCTTCCGGAGCGTGGAAAACCGGACGGTTTTGGCGGCGCAGTCGGAAATTTTGAATTGTCCTCTGATATAAGCTCCACCACAGTACGTGCCGGCGACGTTATGACCGTGAGAGTATCGGTGAACGGTACCGGAAATCTCGATCTCATTTCAACCATCGGCGAACCGGACCTCTCGAAATTCAGGACATATGATCCGAAAATTACCGAGCAGATTTCGAATTCGGGATTTACCGTAGGAGGTATGAAAACCTGGGAGTATGTGGTGATTCCGAAAGAGCAGGGGAGCGCCACGATCGGGCCGTTCACGCTGTCGTATTTCAATCCTGATAGTGAGACGTATCATACGATTACTACACAACCGTACGTGCTCAATGTGACACCGTCCGCCGCTGTATCGGTGTCGGATGCCCCGGAACGAGGCGGTGAGGGTTTCTTCCGCAGCATTGCGACTGATATCCGTTATATCAAACCGGAAAAAACCGCACTTGGAAGTATTTCGAAAAAGATTTATACAAAGATATCCTTTTATCTGTTCTATATCCTGCCTTTGAGCGCGTTTATTGTCTCTTACGCTCATAAACGGCGACGGGACACCATCGAGCGAAATACAGGGCTGAAACGTAAACTGAATGCGCATAAACATGCACAGAGACGTCTCGGCGAGGCATCCGACATGCTGAAAAGCAACGATATTAAGGCACTGTGCGGTAAACTGCACGAAACAATTATAAATTATATCGGGGATATGCTGAATATCGATACCGGTTCACTGACAGTCGGCGATATAGAGCAGGCGCTTACAAAGAATGGTGTTGAATCCGAATATGCCGAACATATTCGAAAGACCCTTGAAATGTGCGATTTTGTGAGATTTGCGTCGCTTGGAGATGAACGCGCTTTTCAAGAAACTATTCTGAACGATACACAGGAAATAATCACGAACTTGAAAGAGATGCTTTGAGATTGTTAAGAATAAGTAAGTCTGTAGAAAAAAAGATCATACCGTTACTGTTGGCCGCCGCACTCATTGCGACGGTATTGTGTCCGCAGACTGTATTGGCATACAACGAAACCGAAGCCGCCGAAATGTATAACAACGCAGGCGAACTCTACCGGTCAAATTTTTTTGGTGAGGCGCTTAGAATTTACGAGGAGCTGATTGCAAGCGGTGTGGAAAATCCCGATCTATATTTTAACGCCTCAAATGCAGCGTACCGCGCCGGATCCATCGGTAAAGCGGTGCTCTATATCGAGAAAACGCTGCAACTGAATCCCTCCGATCCGGATGCGCTGTCCAATCTCAGATTTCTCAACACGCAAAAACAGGACCGCGAACCGGAAAACGACAATGCTGTCATCGCGTTTTTCGCCCGCCAATACGGTTTCATCAATGTGAATTCGGTTGCGTTGTGGTCGGGAATATCATTTGCGGCGGCGATGCTTCTTGCTGCATTGTCGTTATTTATAGACGGGTGGCTGCGGCAGGTGTTAATCGGGATAGCGGTTGTCTGCACGGTAATTTTTGTGTTGTCGACCGTTATCACACTCCAGAAAGTTAACCACTCGGATTCGGTTGTCGAGGCAGTCATCATGGAACCGGAGGTCAACGCCTATTCCGGCCCGGGCGAGGATAACACACACATTTTCAATATCCACGAAGGTACGAAAGTTGTGATAGAACGTACGCAGGATGAATGGAATCTGATTCGCCTTCAAAGCGGTGCAGGCGGCTGGATAAGTGCGGATGCGATGGAAAAGATATAACTGTTTATCAGATGGAAACTGCTTTCACCGGTAGCGCACACATGTCGCTTTAAGGGAGTTTCAAATGATGTTATTCGTCTTTGTCCGATTCTCTTCGGCGTTGACGATTTTCCTCAAACCGTTTTGAAAGATCTATTCTGAATTTATCTTCAAAAATTTCCAGCTTGATCAATTGTTTTTCGGTAAGAATACGGCTCATTTTTTCATTAAATGCCGAGCGTTCGTCAATAATCGCCTGATTGAGTTTTTTAATATCGTCAAGCTGTTTCTGCAGTTCCTGTATCGAGACATTCTCGTTATCGGCTTCTTCGGCAAGTTTCATAACCAGTTCGTCCTTTTTTCTCATGAGCGAACCGCGAAGTTTGTTCGATTCTTTGAAAATAGGAATAAACATATCCGACTGCTCCTCGTTCAGATCAAGATACTTGATAATACGCCAGGCAATCATTTCATTGAATTTTTCCGGATCGCGCGGCTGCGATCTATTCTGAGGGGAACGCGCCTGAGCAATATGTAATGCTGAATGGCCACTATCAGGTGATGATTGTGCGATAATAGATGATTTAGCTGTATCATTCATATACTTCCCCAAATGAATATCATTCGCGGCAAATGCGATCGAGCCGCACAGCGCAATCGCAACCAATATGACGGGTATAATGTGTAATCGTTTCATCGATTAACTGCCTTTCTTCGGGTATACTACTCGTTATAATCTCACGTTTATCGTCCGTTGCCGGACGGTTTAGTTGATAACCTCACATTTATCCACAATTGCAGGTTTTCAAGAAGCATATCGCTCATGTGTCTGCTCTGCCTGGCAACACGGGACGACCTCGTACGCCGTAACATTCCGTTATCATGGTCATCCTCCTCGTAGTCGTCCAGTGTATCTTCAGTCGATACTTCCATACTCACTTTGGGAGTTTCAAATCCGATATTGAACGGTTTTTTGCTGTTCGGGTTTATCGCGTACGGTTTGCCGTTTCCGGTATGAATCGGCACTTTCATTTCATAAAAAAGTCTGCCGTCGGAATTACCTACGGCGACACTGATACCGGATGCACGTTCCTCGGAAATATGCATCTGTATCGGTTGTTGCTCGCCGCTTATAATGATTTCAAGACTGTCCTGCATTTCACGGAATGCGTGTAGTGTCTTTTCGGATGCTTTCCTATCGTTCTCTAGGACTTTGAGCGGCGTTTCATACTCTTTTTCGAGTGGAAAACATATTCCGAACCGTTTCTCATGATTTCCGTCCGGATCGAACCATACAATAAGTCCGCTGTTAATAATGTGGTTTTGACGTCTAATATCCCAGGGACTCATTGATATGTAAAGATAATCCTCATCGTTTAGCAATCCGATCGCAACCCTGGTGTTTTCCAAAAAAACCGTTGCGTGTTTCCAGTCGGTATCGATACCGTCGACCACAATGTCCCTGTCGCGCCATTTGCTGGTTAAATCTATGTTTTCACAGCCGGAAACACATATCACAGTAACGATACAAAGTGCAAGTGAGATATATATGCCGCTTTTTTTCATAAACTCGAATTCTGTCTCCAAACCGTTTAATTATATGCGGAAACGTATAAATCGTTCATTTCTTCATAATCGAGAGTCTCAATGAGTTCGTCGAGCGAGACTGAAAAATAATCGTGATTAATAAACGCCTCACGCAGATCGTATTCATCAATCACTTCAGTCTCATCAATAATTTTATACAGCTCATAGGCGTCGAGATGATATTCCGCCATATATTCGAGCATTTCCGAATCCATTTCCTCGGTATTCATGACAGACTTCGGCATGAAATCACCTGACCGGTTCGGTATGACCAAATAGTATGCAATCATCGCAGTCAAAAGTATTACTGCGGCTGCAGGCAGCACTTTCCAGTAAATCTCGCGGCTTTTTTCCCTCGAATACAGCCTGCGCCTGATATCTCTAAGCATCTGCTCGCCGTTATCGGGAATGGTATTAGTAAATGCGGCGTGAACAGTTCGGCCGATGTTTTGCAGCGCTTCATACTCTTTACTGCAGTCCGGGCAGCTAACCAAATGCTCCCGCACCAAAGACTCGACATCTCGGTCGAGCGATCCGTCGTCGATAAACGGCAGATGTTCTTTTGTTTGGTCACAATTCATTGTTCTCTCCGTATTGAGGTAATAATTCCCGTAATTTCCGTATTGCATGGAAATACGAGGCTTTCACTGCACCCTCGGTAATTCCCATAATTTTTGCAATTTCATAATGTTTCAATTCATCGAATTGTTTCATAGCGAAAACCATCCGCTGCTTTGCGGGCAGTTTTTTCATCGCGTTTTTTACATCCCGGTAGACTTCTTTGTCTTTCAGTTTATCCATTGGATCTGCATCATCCGAGGGAATGCTATAATAATCATCCTGCGAATCAATCGAAAAGAACGAAACAATTTTTTTCTTACGCAACGAACTGATACAAAGATTGTAAAGTATTCTGTAAAGCCACGTATATAATGACGATTCGCCTCGAAACGTTTTCAGGTTATCGTATGCCTTGATAAACGTTTCCTGAACCATATCCATGGCCTCGTCATCGTTCCCAAGAACCGCAGTAGAGACAATCAAAAGTCGCTGTTGATAGCGAAGAACAATATCAGAAAACGCGTTCTCATCCCCGTCCCTGAACCTCTTTATCAATTCAGCATCATGATAACTGTTCGATGCGACATAGTGGGAACTTTCTCTATTTGTCATGTATTCGTTTCAAATTAAGGCCATTATTGCCTTTATAACATTGACGTTTAACGGCGTCGAAAGGTTTAATTTAGGTAAGGTTGCATTGTAATATATAAAAAATATTGTGCTGTATCTTCGATAGAGCGCATACCGGAGGTTGTGTTATTGGATATTTCAAAATATTGTAATCAGGCTTGAACGTTTTCTTTTTCAAGTACGCCGATAAATACTTTCACAAGTTCGGGATCAAACTGTGTCCCGGCGTTTCTCATGATTTCAAGAATAGATTCTTTAAGGGACATCTGCTTTTTATAAGAGCTGGCGGACCTCATGACACTGAATGCCTCGGTCAGATTGATTATCCTCGCCGCAAGCGGTATTGAGTCTCCCTGTTTCCCGAACGGATATCCGCTTCCGTCCCACGCTTCATGGTGATAGAGGGCGCACGGAACGACTGCTTTCCAGAGTGTGATTGGTTCGAGTATTTTTGCGCCCTGTACTGGATGCTGTTTGATGAGTTCGCGTTCACGTTCGGATAATTCACGTTTATTAAATATATGCGAAGGTAATGTTAGTTTTCCGATATCGTGCAGAAGCGCGCCGAAATGGATATCGTTTTTTTCGTTATCGGAGAGTCCAAGCGCTGCACTGACCTTGTGGCAGTATTCGGCGACTTTCCATGAATGCCCCTCGGCATACATGTCTTTCTTTTCGATGGATTTCACAATGATGTTTGTCGTTTGTGTAAAGAAATTCTGCTGGTCCTCAATTTTCCGTGTAGCCGCGATAACCGTAGCAACGCGGTTGGACATGTCGTGGATGATTCTCAGATCGTCCTCACTGAATTTCCGGTCGTCTTTGGTGTTGATAACCTCGAGAACACCGATGATCTCGCCATCGAGTTTCATCGGAACTGCGAGAATTTTTTTCGTAACAAATCCAGTCTCTTTATCGACATCCCCGGTAAATCGTTTATCGTTCTGTGCGTCGTTAACAATCTGCGGTTCGCCGTGAACCGCAACCCAGCCCGCGATACCGGTACCCATGGGAATTTTTATCGTTTCAAGACGGTGCCGTTTCTCACCGGATACGACGACAAACTCAAGGACGTTTTCGCGCTCATTTATCAGCATAATACTTGCGGCAACACAATCCATAATTTCCGCCGCAAGGTCGGTCAGGTGGTTCAAGCTGATCTTCGTGTCTCCGGACACATTCAAAGAGGAGGTTATTCTCAACAGCCCCTGAAGCTCTTTCCGCTCGCGGAGGTAGCTTTCGGAGGAAACATTTTTCATCGGCAGCTCAGCGCCCCGGTAATTACTTTTCATCTGTTTGAATATTGTATCTATCCGCTCCTTAATCTCTTTTCCAAAAAGCGGTTTTGTCCAGTAATCGGCGGCGCCGCTGCGGAACGACTGCAGAATGTTATCCTCGGATTTGGCGCCATACAGAATAACAGGGGTGCCATTGTTAAGCGAATGGATTTTTTTCACGAGTTCGAGGCCGTGCAGTTCGGGAAAATCGAAATTGGCGACAATGATGTCGGGTTTTAAATCTTTAACAGATTTCATCCCCGAAAACGCATTCATCACCGGTTCGATCATATACAGCGGATTGGCAAACGCATTCTGGACAACTTTAATCGTGTCAGGTTCACGCTCGAATAGTAGTATTTTCACTTTCGTATCTTGCTGTAAGCTGTCATTCATTCGATGCCTCGACGCTAAAGAAATTATGATATAATTAGCGATATTGACATAAGTTACTGCATCCGAACTGTTCTGTCAAGTTTTCTGTAATGAACTGCCGACAATACATACTGCCGGGTAATTGTATTCATGTACTCATGCCTGCGATCAATTACGTTTCTGTATACGTTTGCCGTAATACGCGATACAATCTATAAATCACTGCAGAAACTGTTTATCGTAACTTTTTATTCTTCATGCAAATATACTATTAATGTACATACAAACAAGCATTTTTTCAGTAAAAATTGTGAAATCCGGATGAAAAACAGCGGGGCGTTCAGGCTTTTATGGTCGTTTCTAGAAATGCCGAGGATATTACGCCTATTGCATTGGTATGGAGTACGCAAATTTGAGGAAAATATTTTTTTCAATGAAAGGGTAAAAGTCTATTTGTTCTTTTTCGATATAAGTCGATGAATATAACCGAAATGTCCGCATGGAACAAACGGATCGTCGTCTAAATTGCCTAAGTTATCCTCGAGTACTTTTGCTATGCCGATTTCAAGAAATAATCCATGGAATCCCAGAATGGAAAAATTCAGACCGTATGCAATCCCCGCATACGCATAATCATAATCAGCGCCGGGATCGCTTCCCATATATTTACCGGCCAGGATATTTATACTTTTCTGGGTTTTTTCGTTATCGGATAATTTATATCCAATATTGAACGTCATTCTATTGTGAGTATTATTCAGATAGTATTGCGACAGGCGAAAACCGTATCTGTTAAACCAATACCCGAGATTGATACCGGCCGTTGTGATACCGAGTTCGGGATACGACGCTTTCTGCAGGTCAATAGCAGAGGAGCTTTGATCGCCGAACTCATTGGGCAGGGCATCATAAGATATTATCAAAGCGATGAGGAATATTATTGCCGTGTAAGCGCCTCGTTTCATCTGCGTATTCCAGACATTCTATCAGAGTTCATTTTTTCAGAAACGTGCACAGACATACTATTCACATTCATCTTACATTCATCCAAAAAACGATAATGTAATGCAATATTGCCATAAAATAATATAAAAATGAAATTGGTCAAGAAAAAATGTGAACGGAAATTATAAAAATATCACTTCATCCCGAGATTCCGGTCAAGGGTCCGGTACTGAACCGCCTCGGATACATGCCGCGCGGTGATGTTTTCCTCGCCCTCGAGATCGGCGATGGTACGGGCGACTTTCAGAATCCGGTGATACGCACGCGCCGAAAATCCAAACGTATCGATTGCTCGCTGAAGGATGCGCTCACCATCGCTGTCGATTGCGCAGTACTGTTTGATTGTCCGCGGCTGAAGGTGTGAATTAGAGTGGATGCCTTTGAAATTACGGTACCGCTGTTTCTGGATATCGCGTGCCCGGTTTACCCGCACGCGGACATCACGGGATTGTTCGCTGTCGATTGTATGATCCGCAAGTTCGCGGAATTTGACTGCAGGAACCTCTATATGAATATCTATTCTGTCCATGATCGGTCCTGAAATTTTTGACATATAGCGCTGCACGGCATACGGCGAGCAGGAGCATTCATGGGTGGGATCGGTCAAATACCCGCAGGGGCAGGGATTCATTGATGCAACCAGCATGAAATCGGCGGGATAGCTGACACTATATGCCGACCGCGATATGGTCACCGCACCGTCCTCAAGCGGTTGCCTCAAAGATTCTATGCTTTTTTTCCCGATTTCGGGTATTTCGTCGATGAACAGTACGCCGTTATGCGCCATGCTTACCTCGCCCGGCCGCGGATATGCCCCGCCGCCGATCAGCGCCACATCGGATATCGTATGGTGAGGATCGCGGAACGGACGGTTATACACAACATAATTGCCGTCTTTCAAAAGTCCGGAGACCGAATGGATTTTGGTTGTCTCCAGTGCTTCCTCGTTTGTTATGTCGGGAAGAATTGTTGGAATTCTGCGCGCAAGCATGGTTTTACCGGAGCCCGGCGGCCCTATCATAAGTACATTATGACTTCCCGATGCAGCAACCTCGAGCGCCCGTTTAACATGGGCCTGTCCTTTTACATCAGAAAAATCGATGTCCCATGCATTTTCGGAAATAAAAGAATTAATGTCATGGGCCGTGCTTTTTTCGATGATTGTACGGCCGGACAGGAAATCGATCACTTCGATCAGGTCAATTGCCGGATAGATATCGATACCGTCCACAAGGGACGCTTCGTTTGCATTTGATTCGGGGACAATGAGTCCTGTGAAACCCGCACCTCTTGCCGAAAGCGTAATCGGCAGAATACCAGGGACGTGACGAAGAACGCCGTCAAGTGAAAGCTCGCCGACCATGACGAATTTATCGAGTGGCTCGACCGGGATGATACCGTCCGCGGCAAGAATTCCCGCGGCGATAGGAAGGTCGAATGCAGATCCCTCTTTTTTACGGTCGGCGGGGGCAAGGTTGATCGTAACACGTTTTTGGGGTAGATAATAACCCGAGTTCTTGATGGCGGACGTTACCCGTTCTTTACTTTCTTTCACCGCCCCTTCCGCAAGACCGACCGTCGTGAACGAAGGAAGTTTCAAATCGAGATCGACCTCTACCTCGACAATGTAGGCCTCGACGCCGAGAACTGCGGCTGAACGAACTCGTGCAAACATACTGGCTAAAATCTTTCAGGAAATTGTGTCGGTTTCGATTTATCCCAGGCAAACTCAATGTCGAAATCGTAGGCACCGGCAAAATCTTCGATTCTATCGTCCTCAGTCTTATTCATAAGCCCACTATTAATAAGAAGATATACGATTTTACCATAATCGAGCGTGTTGTGGATGCCCCAGTTGTTCAAAACTGTTTTGGCAAGGTAGCCGTATTGTTCGCGGGCATATTCGGCGATCCCTCTGGAGAGTTCTTCGCCGGTAAGGTGCCGCCGTTCATTAAGTTTGGACAGGGTATATTCAAGGGATGCAAGTATAAAAAGAAAACTTTCTTTATTATAACGTCCGTCTTCCTCGGATATTTTCGCAATTTTACGCAGCAGTTCTATATTCGATATCATGTCGCCGTCACTTCGTTTCAGATTGCTTTGCTTACATCAGTGATCGTGATAAGTTCCAGATACTTTTCGAGTTCGTCCTCGATATCGGGAATGAGTGTTTCCATATAAGTCAACGTCAAACCGAGATTCTGCTCAGCGAAACGTTCATATTTCCCAACAAGTTTATCGCCGCTTTCACCGACATGAAGGATATGGGCAATAATATCGGCGAAATGAACTGCAGAAACGAGAACCGGATCGACCTTGCTGTCAACAGGCGAATGATGATTTCTGACCGCGTCTTTGATGATGTCCGGAAAGTTCCACTTTTCAACAATATACTCTCCGACCTCCTCATGCGTGAAATCGAATATCTGACGTTCCGCTTTTCGATAAAAGATAGATTTCTCTTCGACGAGCTCGATAACCTGCAGGAATTTATCAGGATAAAGCTGATCGAATATAAGTTTTCCGAGATCGTGAAGCATACCCGCGATATAGTATTCCTCAATATGTTTTGCCTCGATTTGTTTGGCGATGAATCGGCAAATGATACCGCAGCCTACCATATGCTCCCAGAACGCTTTCCTGCTATATCGATCTTTACGGTAGTTTTTCTCCTCGAAAACACCCAGTGAGCCGACAATGTTTTTAATCTCTTTAAAACCGATCTGCGATATCGCCTTTTCGACAGTCTTGACATCACGGTTACCGCCGAAAAATGGAGAATTCGCTATTCTCAGGATTTTCAAAACCATGACCGGATCCTTTTTGATAATATCGGCAAGATCGAACCGGGTGCTTTTCGTGTCCTCGAGATAGTCCATGGTGTAGGAATGTAATTCCGGCAGTGTTTTAAAATCTTTCAGCGCATTGATATCTTTCATGATATTACCGGAAATCTGGACAGGCTTTGGCGCCGCAACTCTTTTTGCGGAAGTAAATGTGCTCGATTTATTAAATATACGCGACGAATCATATATGAATAGTTTTTCGGTTATCATGTTTGTATTGAGAAAACCTTTCAGCCTCTCAGCATCGCTTTCGGATATTTTTTCATACTGTGATATAACCAGAACACCGCCTTTTGTGTGAACGTCACGGGCGAGAATCATATCCGGTTCGACATCTTTCACCGAGAGGCTCAATTCACGGGAAAATTCTTTCTTTTTAAAATCATTTATAAATTCGACGAGTTTTTCAGCAGCCTCGGGATCAAAAATTTTTCCACGCTGTTTGTTGAGATATTTCAGAAAAACTTCCTCAGCCTCTTTCTGTTTCGATTTTGATGCCCTGAAAATGATTTTATCGTAGGCGTCCACAAGTCCGATAATACGGGCGCCAAGCGGAATAAGAAATTCCTCCTGTTTGTCAGGATATCCCTCGCCATCAAACCGTTCGTGGTGGTGACGGACATACGAGGCGACATTACTGAGCATACTCACCGTGTCGACCGCCTCCTGGCCGATGATGGGATGCTGCTCATATTTGGCACGCTCGGTGCCGGTCAGATTCTGATATGCAAAGTAATTATGTGTTTTCGAAAGAATTTTATCGGGAAGGCCTATTTTTCCGATATCGTGCAATAGTGCGCCGATCTCGATCTCCCTTTTGACACGGTCTTTGATTTCGTATCGCTCGCTGATTGCGATACTAAATGTTGAAACGCGTTTGCAGTGCCGCCCGACCTGATAGTCTCTGGTTTCAATGAGGCCAACAAACGATTTTACATTGTCGATAAATATCTGCTCGACAATATTGTTCGAATTGTCAAGAGCCGCATTTGTTATATCGAGGTCACGTTCAAGTTTGTCGAGCTGTTCACGTGTCTGCGAATCCATTTTGAGACGTTCAAGCGTTGCCGAAATCACGAGTGGCATACGGTTCCAGTCCGCCGGCTTTATCATAAAATGAACCGCGCCCAGCATGAAAGATTTTAGGATGTTTTTGTCGCCGATGTTCGTAGAAATAACAACGATTCCAATATTTTCATACCTGCGCTTAATATCCTCGATGACCTTTAACTTTTCCTCGGGTTCCTGAGAAACATCTACAAACGCAATCCGTATTAATTCCTGGCCGAGGATAGAAAATACGGCATCGGACGTATCGGCATGAAAACTGGCATATCCCAAATCGGTTAAAAGTGCGGATACCTTGTTAAATTCGTCTTTGCTCGAAGAGAATATCAGTATCTTCTCAATTTTCTTTTTCACAATCATTTCATAACCTGAACGAGATAGATTTCATCCCTATGATTAATCTATCTTGTGTAATATATAAAAAAATACTTCAATGGATAGCTTTTTTTCCAATTGAAAAGTAATATTTCAAATTATCGGACATACTCCCAATACGCAGTACCTGCATATTCGCTTTTCACAATTTCACCCGATTCCTCAAGCGAATCGATGATACGGTCTATTTCAGCGGCATCTGCGCCGAGTGCGTTCGAAATTTCCTCGATACTTCCAGGGCGGCGTTTCAGATATCTTATCACATCGTCGGAGCCAATATCTGTGTTCTCACGTTTTTTGTCTGTATTCGGTGCAATAATAATGGCTTTCGGCCCCAGTATCGCCCGGATTTCCTCGAGCCGTTCCCACGAGACCGGTTTCGCAGTCTGCTGCGCAGGCGGCCGGACAACAGTATTAAGTTGGACCGAATCTGGCTTGATCCGTGAAATCGCGGCTCTGAGCGCCTCAACTTCTGCAGGTGAATCGTTCATTCCCTCGACAAACAGTATCTCAAGCCAGATATCACCTGTATATCTTTTCCTAAATGCCGCGAGCCCGTCGATCATATCGCCGAGCCGTAGTTCGGAATTGGGATTGCACATGGTGCGAAACGTTGTTTCTACAGCGCTATGAAGCGAAGGCATGACTGCATCTGCATAAGAAATATCAGACCGTACCGCGCTGTCGCCGAGCAGGGTGCCGTTTGTAATAACACAGACCGGAATATCGGTCATATCCTTAATACCGCGAATGATCTTTCCGATGGCAGAATTCATCGTCGGTTCGCCCGAACCCGAAAATGTGATCCAGTCCGGCGAAGGATTTTTTTTCAAATGTGCCGAGAGATCGTCAAGAACTTCAACGGCAGAGATATACTCCCTGCGTGTCAACGTAGTCTGGGGCGTTTTGCCGACCTGACAGAACACGCATGATAGACTGCATGTCTTCAAGGGAACAATGTCGACACCGAGCGACAATCCAAGACGTCTCGACCGAACCGGTCCAAAAATTGTATTCATAATATAAATATACTACCGCGTTATTCATTGGTCAAGTATCAAAACATCTTGACTTATATCATCTTATGCGCTATTATCATAAGGTAAGGAGTGAACCATGATTATGCTCGGCATCGAAACCGCAACCGAATATCTCAGCGCTGCGTTATTAGTTGACAATGTCATATATGAACGGTCCGTCGTTTCACAAACATCCCACTGCGAGCTGCTTGCCGGTTTCATACTTGATCTAACCGATGAGGCCGGTATTGCGCCGGACGGCATCGAATGCGTATCGGTCTCGACCGGGCCGGGAAGTTTCACTGGACTCCGTATCGGTATCGCCACCGCCATGGGACTTGCGTACGGGCTTGTTATACCTGTCTGCGGTATCGGTACACTCGAAGGGCTGGCGTATAGTGCGGGATTATTAGTCGGACAGGGTATGCTTGTCTGTCCGGTTATCGACGCGAAACGTTCCGAGGCGTATACCGCGGTGTACAGAACGGCTGACGGTATCCCCGAAACCGTGATGAAACCGGTAGCGCTTCCCGCCGCAAATCTTGCCGGGAGGCTTGCGGAATACGGTGAACCAGTCATTGTCACCGGTCCGGCAATCACTGTATTCAAAGATATTATCTCCAAATCCCCCGTTAAATCGGTTACGTTTGCTGCGCCGGAATCCGCACATCCGTCTGCACGGTTTATTGCCGGACTTGGCATCGAGGTATATCGTGGCGCCGGTGGCCTCAATCCGGCACAGCTCGAACCAATTTATCTTCGACGGTCCGATGCGGAAATTCTTCGCGATTCAAAACAGGGTGAAGCGGGAAAGTGCCGCTGAAAAAAGCATTTCATTCACAAATACTTTTTCGATAATCTTTTTGCGCTAATCTCATCAAAAGCGGCAAGAACGTCCTCACACGATATCGAGCTTATATCGTTGTCGGGGGAGGATAGCACAGTGACATGGTCGCCGAGCGGCTGCCAGACCGCGGGATTGGTCGGACCGAAAAGCACAATCGAGGTGGTGCCCGCAAATGCTGCCAGATGGCTCACGCCCGAATCGTTGCCGATATAGAGCGCTGTGCCGGCAAGTATCCAATATAATTCATCGATTGTTTCCGGCTGGTTTACAGTTATGCCGTCAGGAATTTCGTCACCCATACCGCGTTCAATTTCTGCAGCGCCGAGGATAAGTGTCGTCTTCATGCCGTTCTGTGCGGCGATATGAAGAAAATTTTCGAGAGGCCAGTTCTTTGAACGGCTTCCGCTGCCGGGATGTATCGCAAGCGTATTCGGTGTTCGAGAGAATTGCGAAATGCTGGAAGGATAAGCGTCAATTTTAGCTGCTGTTCCTGTCTCCGGCACAATCGAGATCAAATATTCCGAGATATGTCCTTTCAAGGATTCGGGCGGACGAGGATCGAGCATATAACTTTTTCCGGCGCCGGCAGCGAGGATATTGCGGGAGAGCAGGGTATGATCCCCTGCAGAAAAAGCGAAAACAATGTCGTATTGCGAAAAATACGATGTTAGGAAATAGTCCGGCCTGGTATCGATATAAATACAGTGAAATCCGGATGTGTCGATAGATGTAAATCCGCTGAATATACCAGATAGCCGGGCGACCTCGAGCATGGTCCCGTTGCCGAGGATATGCAGGTCGGCGCCCGGATAGACTGCCTTTATACGGCTGACCGCAGGCAGTGTGAGCAAACAGTCGCCGAGTCCGCCGGTACGGATGAGAAGGATGTTCATCGTCTCATGATTGCGTCAGTCTGTTTCAGAATATCCGAGATATCGACCATTCTTCCCATGCCGCTGCGGCCGTCGGCCAGTTTGCCCTCGCAGGGTCCGACGAATCTAACGCCGATCTTTTTCAACAATTCAACATTCCGCTGAACCACCGGATTTTCCCACATTCGGTTGTTCATGGCAGGCGCCATCAGAATGGGTATGCTCGACATCATGGTGAGAATCGACGTGCTCACAATATCGTCCGCAATCCCGCAAGACGCTTTGCCGATAATATTCGCAGTCGCCGGCGCTACAAGCAGCGCATCGGCACGGTCTGCAAGCGCGATATGTTCAAGACTCCATTTGTTTTCACGGTCGAACATTTCCACCGCAACCGGATTTTGTGTCAGCGTTTCAAAGGTGAGCGGCGAAATAAACTCTTGCGAGTCTTTGGTCATAATAACGAGCACCTCGGCATCGGCGCTTTTGAGTTCACGGGCAAGGTGAGCGGACTTGTATGCCGCAATTCCGCCGGTGACCGCCAGAATAATCGTTCTGTCTCTGAACATGTTGCAGTTCCTCCGCAAAGTTTATAATAACTATGTAATATCTCTATAAAAAATAGCAGTTAAGATGACTTATACAATTTGTAAATCTCGCCGACAAGATACAGGGAGCCAGTAACAATGACTGTACCGTCCGGTCCGGCGAGAGAAGCCGCTTTCTTAAGCGCAATGGCAGAATTCGCCTCGTATATATCCGTTTCCACATTCCCGTACAGGTGCATGAGATTCTCTGAGTTAACTGAACGGGGATTCTCGGCACGCGTGAAAACCATCCTTCCCGCAGCAGCGCGGAGTATCTCCACAAGCTTCTCGATATCTTTATCGCCACACACCCCGAACAATGCAACTGTTGAGCTACGGGACGATTGAGTTTTTACATAATCGGCGGCAACAGTCATTGCGGCGATATTGCTTGCACCATCGATAAGGATGCGCGGACGATCCGCAATCGTTTGAAGGCGTCCCGGCCAGAAAATATTCTGCATCCTCTTTTTCACACGTTCGGGAGTAAGGAACGGAAATGCGTCGGACAGTATTTCGAGAATGCTAAGCGCGACACAGGTGTTCTCACGCTGAAAATCGCCCTCGAAGGGGATATGTAAGTCATCGATTCTCCATGAAAGTCCATAGTAGCATAGTCCGCTTTTGCTTATTTTTAGCGCGGTGTCATCGCCGCAAACGACAATTCGGGAACCGCATTCACAAGCTTTACTGCGGAGTATGTCGAGGACATTGTCTGTTTGCGGTGCGGTGACTACAGGTACGCCCGGCTTTATGATACCAGATTTCTC